>JBDKRP010000123.1:0-41064 GCA_039683275.1 Methanoregulaceae archaeon
CGCCGCAGACGATCGTTGCATTCGCCCCGATGGTTGCCCCGGTCCTGACAAGGGTTGGCAGGAACTCGTCTTTTCTCGGCCAGAACGCCCGGGGCGTCAGGACGTTCGTGAAGACCGCGCTCGGCCCCACGAATACATCGTCTTCGAGTTCCACGCGTTCGAAGATACTTACGTTGTTCTTGATCTTGACCCGGTTCCCGATACGGGTCTTTCCCTCGACAAAGACATTCTGGGCAAGGGTGCAGGATTCCCCGATAACTGCGCCGGACAGTACCGTGCAGTTCTGCCAGATCCGGGTGCCTTTCCCGACCGCAGCGCCGGGATCGACACTGCTTGTCCTGTGGATCACAACGTCTTCTGCCATCGCCCTAGGCTCCCTGCCCCTTCGGGAGGGCGGTACGAAGTGCATCTGCAACTTCGTGCACCTGGCGTTCGGTCATCTCCGGGAACAAGGGAAGGGAGAGGATCCGGTCCGCTGCTTTCGTTGCAACCGGGCAGGCGCCGGGGTTCATCCCGAGGTACCGGTACGCAGGCTGGAGATGGAGCGGTACCGGGTAGTGGACAATCGCATCAATCCCTGCATCATGCAGGGACTTCACGACCCGGTCCCGGTCCGGGACCTGGACGACGTACACGTAGAAAACATGGCGGCAGTCCGGGTGAACGTAAGGCGTTACCAGCCGGTCATCGCCGGACAGGATTTTCGTGTATTCCGCAGCGAGGTTCCTGCGGGATTCATTCCATTCCGTAAGGTGCGGGAGTTTTACCGAGAGGACTGCGGCCTGGATCTCGTCCAGGCGGGAATTCATCCCCTCGAACTGGTGATAGTATTTCTCCTGCCTCCCGTGGTTGGCCCGCATGTGGATCCGCTCTGCAAGATCCTTGTTCCGGGAGAAGATCGCGCCGCCATCGCCCCATGCCCCCAGGTTCTTTCCCGGGTAAAAGCTGAAACAGGCGGCGTCGCCCCACATGCCCGGCCCTTTTCCTTTGTACGCGGCGCCGTGTGCCTGGGCGGAATCCTCGATGACTTTGAGGTCGTGATCACGGGCGATCTCCATGATCCGGTCCATCTCGGCCATCTGCCCGTACAGGTGGACCGGGATGATGGCTTTCGTATCCGGGGTAATTGCGGCTTCCAGGAGATCCGGATCCATCAGGTAGGTTTTCGGGTCGACATCGATGAAGACCGGCCGGTACCCGGCCATCGTAACGGTCTCGGCGGTCGCGATGAACGTATTCGTGACCGTGATGACTTCGCCCCGGCCGTTGCCCTGGCCCAGGAGCTCGCGGACCGTAAGGTAGAGGGCATCCGTCCCGTTGCCGCAGAGTGCGACCTCTCCGCCGCCGCAGAATGCTGCAAATTCTTGTGCAAAGCGCTTGCAGTACGGGCCGTTTATGAAATGGGTTCCTTCAATAACGTCCTTTACTGCGGCATCCAGTTCTGCCCGGTACCGGTTGTACTGGGCTTTGAGATCTACGAGAGGTATCATGGATTCTTACCTGTTTTCCGGGAATACGGGAACCCTTACCTGTTCTCCATTCTTTGCAATCGACCGGCTCAGGGACTCAAGGACTGCAACCACATTCAGTGCATGAACGCCCCCGGTCAGGGGTGTTTCACCGGATCGTATGCAGGATACGAAATGAGCGAGTTCGACCCCGAGGGGTTCCGGAAGATCGACTGCCATCGGGACGACCTCGCCGGATCTCGTGGTGAACCGTCCCTTATCTCCCAAAACTCCCGCCTTATCGTGGACCTGGACGGGGGTTTTCGTATCGGTGTCGTCGTACACGATCATCTTGTCGGTTCCCACGATAATCATCTTCCTGACTTTGACGGGATGGAGCCAGGAGAGGTGGACGTGGGCCGTTATCCCGCCGGGATAATCGAGTTTCCCGAATACCACGTCAGGATGGTTCCGGGCCGGATCCAGGGTGGAAATTCCCCAGCCGGAAACGGTCCCGGGAACGGAACCCGCAAGATAATTGAGAATTGAGATATCATGCGGCCCAAGGTTCCAGAGAACATCGACATCGGACCGGATCTGGCCGAGCGCCATGCGTTCGCTGGTCATGAACCGGATCTTCCCGATCTCTCCCGAATCGATCAGGCGCTTTACGGTCCTGACATACTTGCTGTACAGGAACGTATGCCCGGCAAGAAGCGTGAGGCCCTTCTCTTGAGCCAGGGTGACAAGGGCTTTCGCATCCGCGACATTTGTCGCGAGCGGTTTTTCCACAAAGACATGGAGACCCAGGGAAAGCGCCTGCTTTGCAAGGGCGGCATGGGTTCCCGCCGGCGTTACGATGATGACGGCATCCGGTTTTCCTTTTGCCACAAGCTCATCGAATGTGGAAAAAAGCGGGAGATCCGGAAACTTCCCCTGGATGCCGGAAAGTGCAGCGGGAGAAAGATCGCAGACTCCTGCGATCTCCACACCGTTCTCACTCTTCATGGCGTACAGGTTCCTTACGATATTCGGGCCCCAGTATCCCACCCCGATTATGCCGACTCGTACCATGCTCAGTGCTCCTGCGGGTGCCGTGCCAAAGTCTCAGTGAGGTAGGGAAGGATCCGGGACCTGAGCTCTTCATCGGCCAGGGCAAAATCAAGGACTGTCCTGAGATAGCCGGACCGGTCCCCGGTATCGTACCGGGTCCCTTCAAACCGGTATGCATAGACCGGATGTATCCTGATGAGCCGGTTGATGGCATCTGCGAGCTGGATCTCGTTTCCGACACCGGGCTTCGCAGGATCGATACAATCGAAAAGTTCCGGGGTAAAGACGTAGCGCCCGACCGCACCTATCCGGGAGGGGGCATCGGCAAGTTTTGGTTTTTCGATCACGTCTTCGATCTGCATCAGCCGGTCCGTGATCGGCTTTCCTTTGATGATCCCGTAGCTGCTCACCTTCTCATCCGGTACTTCCTCGACTGCAATGACGGAACCTTTCCGCTCGTCAAAGACCTGGATCAGCTGGCTGATGCAGGGCACCTTCGACCGGACAAGGTCGTCCCCCAGGAAAACGGCGAACGGTTCGCCGCCGACATGCTTTTTTGCGCGGAGGATAGCGTCCCCGAGGCCCCGGGGTTCCCGCTGCCTGATGTAGTGGATGTCGGCGAGCGAAGAGACGTTCCTCACCATATCGAGGAGCTGGTACTTCCCGTTTTCCTTAAGATGCGCCTCAAGCTCGGGAGCGTCGTCAAAATAATCCTCGATCGATCGTTTCCCGCGTGCCGTGACAATGAGAATGTCATCGATACCTGCCCGGATAGCCTCATCGACAACATAATGGATTGCCGGGATATTGATGATCGGAAGCATCTCCTTTGGCATCGATTTCGTGACCGGGAGGAACCGGGTCCCGAGCCCTGCTGCCGGGATTACTGCCTTCCTGATTCCGCTCACCAGCATACCCCCTCGTAGATCTTTGCATCCCGTCGCGGGGAGCTCATGCGCCGGCCATCGATCACTGTTTTTCCCCGGTAATCCAGCATCTCAAACTCCTTCCATTCGGTCACGATCAGTATTGCATCGGCCTTTAGTACCTCATCCGGGTTTCCGGTATACGATATGTCCGGGCAGACTGCCCGGAATGCATCCATTGCCAGGGGATCGTATGCAATCACCCTGCAGCCTTCCCGGAGAAGCGCCGCAATGACCGGAATGGCCCGGCTTTCACGGATATCGTCAGTATCCGGCTTGAAGGCAAGGCCGAGAACACCGATTGTCTTTCCTTTGATGTCCAGGTGTTTTTTCAGGAGCGGGATCATCCGCTCCGGCTGGCTCTCGTTGACAGATACCACGGCATTGAGAAGGGACGGGGAGACACCTTTCTCTTTCGCGAGAGATATGAGTGCCCGCACGTCTTTGGGGAAGCAGGAGCCGCCAAACCCGATACCGGAACGGAAAAATGCCGGGCCGATTCTCGTATCCATTCCCACTCCCTGGAACACTTCAGCCGTATCTATCCCGAGTTCCTTGCAGATATTCCCTACCTCATTTGCAAAACTGATCTTTGTTGCGAGGAACGCGTTGCTTGCGTACTTGATCATCTCTGCGGTTTTTATTCCGGTCACCAGTTTCGGGCAGGTAAAACTGCTGTACAGGGTTTCGAGGACTGCACGTGAATTGGCGTCCTGTGCCCCGATAATGATACGGTCCGGGTGGAAGAAATCTTCAACTGCGGACCCTTCCTTGAGAAACTCCGGGTTTGACGCAAGGCCGAATTGTTCCCCGCAGGTTTTCCCGGAATACTGTTCCAGGATTGGCCGGATGACGTCTTCCGATGTCCCGGGAATTACCGTGCTTTTCGTTACCACCGTGTGGAAACCCGGACACCGGGTAAGTGCCGCCCCAATCTCTTTTGCAGCCCCGGTGACGTACGAAAGATCTATGGAACCATCGTCACGTGATGGAGTGCCGACGCTTATCATGGTCAGGTCTGAAGTTCTGACTGCCCGGTCGAGATCACCGGTTACCGAGATCCGGTGCCTGTTCTTCCGGAGAAGTTCCGCGAGGCCGGGTTCGAATATCGGCGGTGTTCCTTCCCGGATCATCGCGAGTTTCCGCTCGTCGATATCGACGAACGTCACCTCATTCCCGAGATCTGCGAGACAGGTCCCCGTAACAGCACCAACATAACCGGTCCCGATTACTGCAATCCGCACTCCTGCACCTTCTCTCCTTACTCATATTTCAGCGGGCAGATATATTGGACTAGCGGTAAACCGGACCCGGGACCATCAGGCAGTGTGGAAAAAAACCGGCAAAAATTGGATCAACTATTCAGGATATGGGAAACCGAAGGAATTGTCATTTCGTCAGAGAAACCTGCGGTGTAACCGTCCGGGAAGATTATTTCTGTGTTCTCCGGTGAAAAATCCGGTGAGATGAGGGCTGCAAACCAGTACTGGCTTACAACCTCCTGTGCGTGAGCAAACGAGACCTGGGGGGTTGTCATCTTTCGTATCCCGGTCTCGTTCGTCACGGAGGCAAACGAGGGGATCAGTACTTTCGCGGAAGTACTGTCAAAGCTTTCCACGGTTACCTCTTTCTGGAGGCTGCTGTCCAGGGCGCGCGTAAGTTCCTGCTTGGGATCCGCTACCCGGAGAAAGACCGCAAAATATTCAGGCACCGAGAGCTGGTATTCCATGACAACATTGGCGTTCCCGTTCTGATCGAGAGTTATTGTCAGATCTTTCGCGGTTAATGCCTGCACCGGAGATACTGCAAGAACAATGCAGATACTGGCGGTGACCAGAGCGACCATTTTGGCAGACATTGTGATATGATTTGCGCACGTTGGATAAATATCCCCTTCTCCGGATTTCCCCTTCCGACCCGGGTCTTCATTTCACTTGTACGGAGTGCGTCGAGATGACTTTTCCCGAAGCCGTATCGATAACGTCGAACCTGGCAATATCGCCGGGATGGAAGACCCCGTCCCTGAGGTTGACAACAAGCTGTTCCCCCGGGGTAAAGAGATCGCCGGAGCAACCCGAACCCCCGATGGTTTCGATCTGGTAATGATGGGTTGGTATGAAGCTCGCTCCATGGAGTGTCTCGATGTGGCAACTCCAATCTCCTCCGTTCCGGTACACCCAGGCACTAAGGTTATCGTTCCGGAAATTCCCGGTGCCATTATGGAGGATTACCAGACGGCTGTCATAGTCGAGGGCACCGGTCTGGTCGTCCGTGTGAATAATGTTTGAAATAATGAATATTGGCGGCGGGGAGGCTCCCGTATCAAAAGACGGCAGGTGAAAGAGAAGGAGAACCATCATCGCAAGAATTATCGTGATTCCGACAAGGAGAATGGTTGCGTGCGTCTGGGACACCCCATTCTCCCTGCCCCGGGCCGGAACCATGGGATAGCGGTGCACCAGATGCACGGATAAACCTTGTGAAACCAATCCGGATACAGGGAACGGTATGGATCAGGAAGCAGGAACGGAACAATCCGGAGATAATTCCGGGGAAGATTTCCTTGAGAAGAGACTCGCCTTTTACCTTGAAAGGCTCCGTGAAGGGGATGTCGCCCAGCGCTGGAAAGCTGCGGAATCGCTTGCGAGACTCGGGGATGAACGGGGGATCGAACCTCTGGTGCAGGCCTTATCAGATGAAGACTGGCGGGTCCGGCAGAAATCTGCCTGGGCCCTGGGCTACATCGGCGATCCCCGGGCACTGGGGCCGCTGCGCATGGCAATGCGGCGGGAAAGCGAAGGCGTCCGGGAGATTATGGAAGAAGCAGTCCGGGCAATTCTTGCGCGGGAGCGGGGAGACGAGATTCCGCAGCCCCGCTGACCCGGCGGAACGGTACCTGTCTGAAAACGTTTCCGGGGACAAATATTTACAGAAAATTCCGAAAATGTTCCTCCTTCAACGGACGTAAGAGGGGATACGGATGAATCAAAAATAGGGTACTCCTGCAATGGTCGGATGAACTGAGTGTTGCCATTCAGGAAATCGACGGGCGGCACCAGAAACCCGGGGAACCGATCAATACCCTGCATGCTGCGATGCTCGCAAAGCAGGGAAAACAGGTACTTGAAAAGACCCCGGACGAACATGCCGCTCATATGGTCTACCATTTCCAGGCCGAAGAAAAATACGTGCAGAAATCTGCCTGCCCCTCGTATTTTTCGCATAAGAAAGAGCACGATGCATTTGTGAAAAAAGTCTCGGATTTCCCGAAGGAATTCAGGGCAGGAAAACTCTGGCTTTCCCTTGAGATCATGAATTTTCTGAAAGACTGGGTGACGAACCCTATCAGAGGAACAGACAAGCGGTATTCTGAAATCTTTCATAAAAACGGACACTCCTGAAAGGCTGGCTGGCAGCCGGATTTCCCATGAAAATCAACCACGTTGGGTTAATCAATCTTATCAAAACAAAGTATGAGTGTTTGATTTTCATACTTCGGGTGAGAACTCCCGTTCATGCCTGTTTCAACAGATAATCATTTTTGGAATAATTCCCGCTGTTTCAACAGGTGTTCCGTTTCCTGATAAAAAGGCCTGCCTGTCCTGAAGGAATCCTGGATGTATCTCGTGGGAACAGAAACTTTTCCGGAACCCTGAAAAAAAGATCTTATTGTTTCGCTTCAACGATTGCGAGCTGGTACATCCAGTCCATCAGGGGATGGCACTCTTCAACCACGCATTCATTCTCGCAGCCGATGCAGGGAATCAGTTCATCCCCGGCCATAAGGAGACCCGGTTTGGCCGGGCATTTCTTTGGCTTGAGGAGATAGGTTTTCACGCCGTCTTCCCGGACTTCTACCCGGTCGATTGCCCCTGCTTCTTCCAGTTTCTTGACAATACGGGAACATTTCCTGGAATCAACACCGATCTGCTTCCAGAGATTGCTCTGTAAGATACCCTCCGGATGGGACTGGATCAGGTTAATCGCTTCTTCCAATGGGTCCGACATATTGCATCAGATCAGGGGAGCAATGGTGAGGATATTGTTCCCGCGTATTACCACTGTCCCGAGTGAACGCCCCCGCTGGGCTCCCGAGTACTCAATCGTCTCATCCATATGAATATTGAGATATTCATCCACCGCAACAAGACGTCCCTGGAGCCGGATTCCTTCATCCTTGATCTCAACGGTGACCTTTGAGTCAACAAGCGAAAATACTTTCTTTATGGGTAAGACAATGCCGTTAACCATCTGCCCTACATTGGGGGTGTACGGCATTAAAGGTTACTCATTCAGGAACACGGGATACAAAAAAGGAATGGGGTGGACTGTCTCATTCGGGAACAGGTTCCCATCGCTTTTCAAATTGTTTCTCGACCCCGGGGAGGGTTGTGTATTCCATCTCTTCCAGTGAGAGCCGGTGCGGTTCGAACGGCCCCTGGGCACGGATGGTATCCGCGAGTTCGTTGCACCGCGAGCGCACCCGGTCGAATGCCGGGTCGTCGAACATGTCGGCGGGGCCGATCAGGTTCCCGTTGCAGACCTGGAACCCGAGGCAGGTCACCCGGGGCGGCCCGTCAAACCGGGTGCAGTTCGCATCGCAGACACCGACCGGCATGAAGGGTCCGTGATGGGATCCGCGCATCCATCCTGCGACAAGGACCGGGATCGTGAAGGGATCGATGACTTCCCCGACGGCAGGAAGCCCGCTCTGGGCCCTGACTATCATGACCGGGTCGTCTTTCCCCACGTACCTTCCTGCCATCATGTTCAGGCGCTGGGTGCTTGTTGATGCAGCAACAATGCCATTCTTCTTCCAGACATTCTTGACCACGTACCGGGACGGGGCGCCGATATAGGCGAGCAGGCTGTACGACTCTTCCGGCGTTTTGAACCGGATCATCCGTTTCGCGACGACATCGTGGACTTCGAAAATGAACCCCTCCGTCATCGACGGGTCGATCACGAGGCCCGGGGTATTGAACGGGTCTGCGAATATCTTGTACAGGTAAAAATTCCAGGCGCCGGGTTCCGTCTTGTCCGCCATGAAGATGAGAACCGGATCGCTGCCCCGTTCCTCGAATTCCATCTCGGCGACACCGGGACCCATCCCCTTCACGTTGCCGCTGAAGGCATCCGAGAGAAGATCCTGGCCTGCGCCATAGAGTTTCATCTCTTTTGCGAGCGCCGCACATTTCATGAAGATGTCCCAGGCAAGCTTGTGGATGACTGTGTTATCCACGCCATGGGTATGGGTCATGATGAGTTCAAGATCGTCCCCGCAATGGGTGACGAAGGAATCGATAAGAAGCGATCCCTCCGCGTCTTTTAATGTGCGGGCTGCAATCTCGAGAAGTTTCGGGTGGGTCCGGGAATGGCCGGGAAAACTTCCCACATCCGCTTTTATAACGGAAATAGTAGTTTTTGGCATGAAATCCCCCTTCAGGCACGAAGCGTGCCCATAGTTTTACCCAATGGTCTTTCTCACTAATGAAGCAGATCCCCGGGAGCTGAATGCCCGGAAGAAAACAAGGCTTTCCGCATATGCCATTGCCTGGATCGCGTGTTCGGTCTCCTCTTCCACGGAATAGATGTCCCGGAAGAATTCCTTTATCGCGAACTTGCAGTTGCCGTCAAAGATCTGCCGGTCTTTCTTGCCAGGGTTCAGGGGCCGGTATTTTTCCAGCGTCCAGTTCTGGATATCCTTGTAGAGGGCGGGTTCGTAGACCCTGAACGTATCAAAAACAACATCCTGCCAGAATGTTCCGACGTTCCCCTTGATGATGTCCCCTTTCGGGAAATGCAGGTTGATCAGGTCCCGGGGAGTGCCGGTTATGCCGTGCTGGGCGATGCCGACTTTCAGCTTGCTCGTCCGCAGCGCTTCTGCAATCGCTTTTGTCCGGGAGATATCGATAGAGAGCTGTTCGATAACATTCCCGTTCTCATCGTACGTGTGCCCGTGGGTGCTTCCGTTGGCGATAGCAAGAACGTCCGGATACACGTCATTCTCGTTCAGGGCTTTGATGAACTCAACAGCTTCCTCCGGGCGGGTGAGTACAAGCCCCTCGCCGCCCTTTCTTCCGATCTCTCCGACTTCCACTTCAAGGCCGAAATCCTTCCCTTTCATGTTGGATCTGATATACTGTGCGAGGTCGGAAGTAATCCGGATATTCTGGTCCAGCTCCTCGCGGACGTTTTTCCCCTCAAAGTTGAAGAGATGGGAGGCATCGATTGCAAAGGAAGTATAGCCTGCCCTGATCTGGGCATCGATCAGTTCCTTTGTCTGGGCTATCTCGGGTGCATCGCCTTTCTTTATCGTGATGTGATCCGCATGCAGGGCCCAGATGTCGCATTCTGTTTCCCGGGCAGCTTTCTGCATCTTTTCCGAGAAATCGCGGGGGGTCATACCGGTGTATCCCCCTTTCAGGTCGCATTCCGATCGCGCGAGTTCCATGAAGACCGCGGAATCGGTATCTTTCGCAGCCCGGAAAATACCCTGGGCTACCGTTGCAATGCGGACATTTGCCGCCATTATAATGGACTTCCGGCCGGAAATACCTTTCAGGATTGCAGAACCCGAAACCGGACCGTACGTGCTCTTCGTCATAATGTTCCTACCTCTGGTTTACTCTTCATGCATGAATTGTTCAATCAGGCTGATCTCTTTTTTTCCGCCCACATAAACGGGGGTGACTGCGCCAATCGCGTCGGGCTGGATCTCCCGCAGGTTGGATTTCCCGTTGCTGACCGCACCTCCTGCATCCACGATGATCTTTCCCATCGGGTTTGCCTCATAGAGCAGCCGTAATTTTCCTTTCTCTTTTCCTTTTACGCCGGGATAGGTGAATACCCCGCCTTTGTGGAGGATCTGGTGGACGTCGGCAACAAAGCAGCCGCTGAACCGGAGCTTGTACCCGTGTTTTTCCAGGTCTTCCACCCACCGGGCATGGGCAGGGAGGTAATCTTTCCGGAGAGCTCCGGGCGAATAGATCTTTCCCTCAGGAATCCGGATATTCTCCTGGCGAAGGACAAAATCCCCGGTCTCCTGCTGGACGAATTCGTGCACCCCATTCCCGGTCGTCAGGGTCAGGAGCGTCAGGGGCCCGTACAGGAGGTACAGGGCGGCAACCATTTTTGAGCCCTTTTCAAGGACATTTCCGGGATAGATGCCGATAATCGATCCTACGCAGAGATTGACATCGAGGAGAGAGGAGCCATCCAGCGGATCGATGACAATTCCGAAATTGTTCTTCGGATTCTCAACTTCAATTATCTGATCCTGTTCTTCGGTTGCGATGTACCGCGCAAGCCGTGACTGCTTCAGCCCATCGATGAAAACCGCATCGGCATATTTGTCAAGAGCCATCTGCTCTTCGCCGAACATATTCCGGGTCTTTTCATTCTCCGGCGTTTTCACGCTGGTCGCGAGAAAACCCTTCTTCACGTTCTGTGCCTGCCCGCTCAAAAAGAGGATCAATTCTGCGAGATTGTTTTCTGTTCCCGCTTTTTTGAGGAAATCCTTGAGTATCATGGTACTGCCTCTCTCTGCCCCACCCGCAAGTGACCCCGGAATAACAATCCGGCCGGAGCCCGGTGATTTTCGTGTAGTCGTTTGATTCAGAGGTTTATCAGGATTATTATTGTCCGGAAAAGATCCGTCTTTTGTACGAGGAGATGGTCTGCCGACCCTTAAGATTACGGGTGGGACCGGCCGGAAACCCTGGGGAAGATGTACTGTTCCGGTTTTCGCAAAGATCCGGTTATCAAAAAAGCGGGAGGTATCCGGAATTCGCGATCAGGCAGAAGCCGCTTCCCGGAAGGTTACTTCAAGGACGCCGTTCCGGAAACTGCTGGTTACCGGGCCCTTCGGGGCGCCGGTGATATCCGCGGTCGTCCGGAAACGGGCACTATCGCTTTCAGCCTCGATTACGAGCGTATCGGAATTGAGGTCCAGCGTGATTGCCTCCGGATCCGCGCCGGGAAGTTCCGTTACCACGCTCAGGGAATCGGGGTTCCGGTGCACTTCTGCCACCGGTTCCACCAGTGATTTTTCAAAGGATGCTGGGGAATCCGAACCGGATTCCATTCCCCCATGTTCCGGCAGATCAAGGGAATCTGTCCCGGGTTCCCCGAAATGCTGTCTCATCATGCGGTACACCAGGGAATCCATCTCGTCCCAGATGTCCGGAAAGGTTCCATACATGTTCGTCGCTCCGGTCAGTGTGCTGTTTTCGGGTCCAGCAGGTTTTCCAGGTTTTCGGTGAGCTTTTTGATTTCGGCAAAGTCTTTCGTGCGTTTGTAGAGGGCGGTCCTGAGATCGCGAACCTCTCCGGGATTTTTGGTACGGAGTTCCGCCCGCTTGATGACCCCGGTTGCATGCTCCAGGACCTGCCGCTGTTCCTGGCTGAAGATCATCTGCCAGGCCTGGCGTTCCGCGGCTTCGAGGGCGTCCCGGTCAAGAGAGCCTCTCACCCGGCTGAGCGCTTCCCCGATATGCTGCCCGGTGATCATCACGTTCTTTGCAGCGTCCGTAATCTCTTCATCGGTCTTTCCGGTCATCGCCGCGATGAATTCGCGCATTGCGCCGAGTTTTGCCTCGCGGACGAGACCTTCTATATCCGCACCCACGTACCCCTCGGTCTTTGCAACGAGATCGTCTATGGAGATATCTTTTGAGAGGACTGCCCCGGAATCCGCCAGGTATACGTCGAATATCTTCTTCCTGCTCTCGGCATCCGGCGCGGGGACATAGATGTGGCGCTCCAGCCTGCCGGGCCGGAGGAGCGCGTCGTCCAGCATGTCCGGACGGTTGGTCGCGGCGAGGACCGTGACGTTCTTGAGTTCCTCAAGCCCGTCCAGCTCGGTCAGGATCTGGGAAACAACGCTCTCCGTTACATGGGATGAACCCATGAAGGTGCCGCGCTTCGGTACCAGGGCATCGACCTCATCGAAGAAGATGATGGCCGGGGAAGCCTGCCGGGCTTTCCTGAAGATCTCCCTGACCCCTTTCTCAGATTCGCCAACCCATTTTGACAGGAGCTCCGGCCCCTTGACCGATATGAAGTTGCACTCGCTCTCGTTTGCGACCGCCTTTGCAAGGAGGGTCTTTCCTGTACCCGGAGGACCGAAGAGGAGGATTCCCTTGGGGGGTTTCGTCCTTAGCCGCTCGAACACCTGCGGGTACTTGAGGGGCCACTCTACTGCCTCCTTCAGATCTTTCTTCACCTCTTCGAGTCCGCCGATATCGGTCCACTTGACATTCGGGACTTCCACGAGGACCTCGCGCATTGCGCTCGGCTCGACATTTTTTCGTGCCTCCCCGAAGTCAGCATCGGTGACTTTCAGTTCCTCTATAATTTCCGCAGGGATCTCCTTGTCAAGGTCGATTTTCGGGATGATCTTGCGCAGGGCATGCATTGCGGCTTCTTTCACGAGGAGCGCGATGTCGGCTCCCACAAATCCGTGGGTGGTGTCTGCGTACCGCTCCAGGTTGACATCCTCCGCCATCGGAACGCCTCGGGTGTGGACCTGGAAGACCTCGAACCGGCCCTTCCGGTCCGGAATACCGATCTCGATCTCCCGGTCGAACCGGCCGCCGCGCCGGAGTGCGGGATCTATGGCATCCGGAAGGTTGGTCGCTGCTATCACGATCACCTGGCCGCGTGACTTGAGCCCGTCCATCAGGGCAAGGAGCTGGGCAACGACCCGGCGCTCGACCTCTCCCTTGGTGTCCTCACGCTTGGGGGCGATGGAATCGATCTCGTCGATGAAAATGATCGTTGGTGCATTCTCCTGGGCTTCCTCAAAGACTTCGCGGAGTTTCCCCTCGCTCTCCCCGTAGTACTTGCTCATGATCTCGGGACCCGAAAGGGTCACGAAATGGGCGTCGACCTCGTTTGCGACTGCTTTTGCAATCAGGGTCTTCCCGGTGCCCGGGGGTCCGTAGAGCAGCACTCCCTTGGGCGGCTCGATCCCGAGCCGGTCAAAGAGTTCGGGGTGACGGAGCGGGAGTTCTATCATCTCCCGCACGAGCTGGAGCTCGCGCCCGAGTCCTCCGATATCCTCGTAATGGACATCCGGGACATCCTTGCGCTTTTCCCCTTCATCCGCCTTGTAGGGGGTTTCCTTGAGTTCGATCTCGGTATCGTCCCCGACAATCCCAACTCCCTTGGGCACGACTTTTGTGATTACGAACGTGAGCGTATTCCCGATAATCGGGACCCGGTATGCCTGGCCTTCCGTAACGACATTGCCCCGGAGGACGCGGGCCAGGTACTGCTCCCCGCCAACGAGACGGATAGCCTGGGTCGGCTGGACCGTGATCTTCTTAGCGTACGTCACCTCCAGTTTCCTGACCTTGACTTTCTCGTCAATACCGGTTCCGGTATTGCTGCGCAGGGTCCCGTCAATCCGGATAATTCCGTACCCGGTATCCTGCTGGAAGCCGGGCCAGACCACGGCAGCGGCTTTTCGCTTGCCCTGGATCTCGATAACATCCCCGGAGACAAGGCCAAGCTGTCTCATCACCTCAATGGACAGACGGGCAATGCCTCGCCCGGCATCGTCGTGCGCCGCTTCTTTTACCGTTACTTCAACAAGGTCATGTTCTGTCATCGTAATTACCTCGGAATTTTTCTAGGTTTACTTAAAGTAAGGGTCTTATGATATATAAATGGGTTGTATGGAGCATATATCAGTTCCTCTGGAGGGCCCGGTGGGGCAGTCTTCGTGGATTTCCCGGGAAAGGGTATCTGTATCCAGGTCGGAATAACCCTGAATTGGGCCTGGATTCCCGGATTTGCCCGGATTTTCCGGGTAGGGATCCGGATTATTTTACAAGCCAGAATTTCAACCGTTTTAATCACGATTCAGGGCAATCCGGTGCCGGAAATCGCGTATTTTCCGGCCGAAACAGAGGCCCCTTCACGGCACCCGGTTTTGGGATCGATAGTTTCCCTGTGCCTGCATGAGATCGGGGCGGGAAGGGGCCTTTTCGGAGGTCGTTTTTCCGGCCGATTCTGTCATTATTTGTGGGTTATGGCTGTCAGGGGGTGCGATGGAAATGGCGGATAAATCGGGTAATTTCCGGCGTATTCCGTAAAACCGGGTTATTAAAATTAAATTTCCCTAACAAAATGCAACTTTACTTGCGAAGAGAACAAGCCAGATTTATCCCGCAAATTTCAAAACAAGCCTTTATTTCCTCGTTCTGCGATTCGTATATGCATGAGTCTAGTAGCGGATGCGAAGAGCGGCAGAATCACAGAAGAGATGAAGCTGGTCGCACAGCAGGAAGGAGTCACCGAGGACTTTGTCAGGCGCGGGGTCGCAGGTGGCCACATTGTCATACCGGTATCCCCGTACCGGAAAGTAAAAATCTGCGGTATTGGCGAAGGCCTCCGTACCAAGGTGAATGCATCCATCGGGACTTCGACCGATATCGTCGATATCCCGATGGAAGTTGAAAAAGCCAGGCAGGCAGAACTTGCCGGGGCAGATACCCTGATGGAACTCTCGACCGGCGGGGATTTTGTCGAGATCCGGAAACAGGTAATAGCAAATACAAACCTCTCGGTAGGCTGCGTTCCCCTGTACCAGGCTTTCATTGAAGCGGTCAAGAAGAACGGTGCGGTTGTCAACATGGAACCGGACGATCTCTTCCGGATCACGGCAGAGCAGGCGAAACTCGGCACAAACTTCATGGCAATTCACACCGGCATCAACTGGGAAACCGTAAAACGGCTCAAAGGCCAGGGCCGCCACGGGGGCCTTGTCTCCCGGGGCGGGGCATTCATGACTGCATGGATGCTCCACAACGAGAAAGAGAACCCGCTCTACTCCGAGTTTGATTATCTGCTTGAAATAATGAAAGAGCATGACGTCACCCTCTCTATGGGGAATGGCATGCGGGCAGGTGCCGTGCACGATGCAACCGATCGTGCGGCAGTCCAGGAACTGGTCATCAACGCCGAGCTTGCCGACATAGCCCACCAGCAGAATGTGCCGGTCATTGTCGAAGGGCCGGGCCATGTTCCGATTGACGAGATCCAGACAAATGTCATTCTCCAGAAACGGCTTACGAACCGTAAACCGTTCTACATGCTTGGCCCGATCGTCACGGATATCGCTCCGGGATACGATGACCGGGTAGCGGCAATCGGCGCTGCAATTTCTTCATCGTACGGTGCGGATTTCATCTGCTACGTGACTCCTGCCGAACACCTCGCACTCCCCACTCCTGAAGAAGTCTACGAGGGAGTCATCAGCTCGCGGATAGCGGCCCATGTCGGCGATATGATCAAGCTCGGAAAGCGGGACGCGGATCTCGAGATGGGCCATGCACGCCGTGCGCTTGACTGGGACCGGCAGTTCAGGGTAGCCATGAACCCAAAGCGGGCAAAACAGATCCGCGACGAACGGATGCCTGCAGATGCCGACGGCTGCACCATGTGCGGGGATTTCTGCGCAATCAAGATAGTTAACAAGCACTTTGATTTCTGAAATTCCGGGATCTGACCTGTGAAACAGCGGCTCCGCCAGGAGGCAAAGAAACGGAGGGCAGCACTTGACCCTGCGACTGCCGTGGCATCCAGCCAGGCAATTGCGGAGCAGGTGCTCTCACTTCTTGACCGGAAGGACCCGGTACTTGCCTATGTTGCAAAACCTCCCGAAGTCGATACCCGCCCCCTCATCTCTGCGCTCCTCGCGAGAGGCACTCCGGTGGCAGTTCCTGTCATAGAGCGTGAGACCTGTACCCTGCGTATCTCCACGATTCTCACCATGGATGTCCTTGTCGAGAGCACATTCCATGTCCCGGAGCCCATCGGGCACGAGATCCCGGCGGATCCATCCGGTATTCCTGCCATTCTCGTGCCGCTCGTCGCGTTTGACCGCAGCGGGAACCGGCTGGGATACGGGGCAGGATATTATGACCGGTTCCTTGCCGCAAATCCGCACATGAGAAAGATAGGAATTGCGTTCTCCTGCCAGGAGACAGATACAATCCCCTCAGATCCCTTCGATATCCGGATGGACTGTATCGTAACGGAAAACGGGGCACTCCTGTGCCGCAACAGATAAGGTGTTCCGGCATTCCTTGGCTGCATCGTACCCGGCCCACCGGCTCTTCCCGGATTTCACAGGTTTGATAGCCTTTTATTCAGATAAATAATCAGAGAAAGCCATTTATTCCAGGGGTTCAATCCGTGAAAGTCAATTATGGAGGGTTTGTCCCGGTTAGTACCGTCGACTGGAGGGGCCGGGCAGTCTGTGTAGTTTTTCTCCGGGGCTGTCCCATACGGTGCTCGTACTGCCAGAATGTGCAATTGCAGACCGGTGAAGATCTCCGTGAGCTTGACGAAGTTATTCAGATGATACAGGACTCGACACTTCTCGTGACCGGGGTTGTTTTCTCCGGGGGTGAACCGACCATGCAGCAGGAATCCCTCACAGCGCTTTGTACATCTGCAAAAACCGAGGGACTCCTCGTTGCTCTTCAGACAAACGGCGCATACCCGAATGCGCTTCAGTCCCTGATATCCAATCGCCTGATCGACCGCGTGGCGCTTGACATTAAAACGCCCTGGGAATGGTTCGGGAAAGATCTTCCCGGTAATTACCTGGACCGGGTGAAGCGTTCGCTCCGGATCTGCAAGGACGCCCGGGATGCGGGCATCCTTTGCGAGTTTGAAATCGTCTTTACCCTGTTCCCCGGGGACATCAGGCCGGTGGATGGGACTTCTTCCCGGAAGAAAAAGCAGCAGAATCCCCAGGATTTCGAAGATCTTCTGGATATGGCAGGAAGTTCTGAAATTGTCCTCCAGCAGGGAGAACTCAAACGACCCTGGGAATTCTGGGACTCTTCCACAAAGATTGATGGGGTTTCCTATCGAACTGAAAAGGAAGTCCGGGGATATACAGCCCCCCTGACACTTGAGGAGCTGAAACGCGTTGCTGACAGGATGGGACGGCGGGTACGGATCCGGACCCGCGAAGAGGGGGAGGTGACGTATGCTGGTCGTAGGAATAGTGGGCCTGCCCGCAAGCGGTAAAGGAGAGTTCTCCCGGATAGCAGCCGAAATGGGGGTTCCGGTAGTTGTGATGGGAGATGTAATACGGAATGCTGTCCGGGAGGCAGGACTTCCTCCAACCGATGAAAATATGGGCCTTATCGCAAACCAGCTCCGGAAAGCAGAAGGAATGGATGCAGTAGCCCACCGGTGTGTGCCGCTCGTGAAATCCCGGGATGCACCCCTGGTACTTATCGATGGGATACGGGGAGATGCTGAAGTAAAAATCTTCCGGCGCGAATTTGCCCGGTTCTGTCTTATCGGCATCGATTCCGAATTCCCGCTGCGTCTTTCCCGGGTGAAAGTCCGGGGACGAAGCGATGATTTAAAAAATGCCGGTGAACTGAAGGTACGGGACGAACGCGAACTCGCATGGGGCCTTGGCCGTGCCCTTGCGGAAGCAGATATCACCATCCCGAACAACGGCACCCTTGAAGAATATGCACGCGATGTGCGTGCGCTCATCGGGAAACTGGAAGGAGGAACATGACGCTCACTCCTTACTTTTCCTCATCGGCGAAGGTGTGGGAAAAGATCGAGTGGATTTATGGAATTGAAGATGCCGGGTATTCCGGCTGGGAGATTGTTGCCGACGGGAATTACCGGTTCGACAATCCGGAACATCTCCGCAGGATCCGTGAGGCGATAGCCTCCACGAATCTTGGGATAACGGTCCATGCTCCGTACGGGGACCTCAACCTTGCAACCATCAACTATCCTATCTGGCGCGAATCGGTCCGGCAGGTCTGCACCTGCATCGAACAGTCAGCCGATCTCACGGATCGGGTTACTATCCATCCCGGGTATTTTTCTCCCGCGGGAAAACTTGTATCCCAGAAGGTCTGGGAACTCCAGAAGGAGGCGCTTGCCGAGATCGGGAAGGTCGCGCTCGATCACGGAATTCTCGCATGCCTGGAGAACATGATCAGCGTGAAGGAGTTCCTGTGCAGGATGCCGGAAGAGATCATCGGAATGACCGAGGGAATTCCCGGTATCGGGATCACCTTTGATTTCGGGCATGCAAATACGGTCGGCCAGGTCGACGCATTCCTCCGGCATCTCAGCCACGCAAACCATATCCATATCCACGACAACCACGGCCAGTCCGATGAGCACCTGGCTCTCGGTGCAGGAACGATAAACTGGGAAAAAGTCGGAAAGAGCATTGCCCGGGAATATTCCGGGATCCTTGTAGTGGAAGGCAGATCTCTTGATGAAGCGAAAGCGAGCAGGGAAATTTTGCGGAGGTGTTTTGTATAGCCGGAGAGACGCTCCAGGTTTACTTCCTTGGGACTGCCGGTGCGCTCCCCACCCCGGTCCGGAATCCTCCCTGCATCATGATCCGGCGCGGTTCCGATACTCTCCTCTTTGACTGCGGGGAAGGTGCCCAGCAGCAGATGATGCGGGCAAGGACCGGGTTCTCGGTTGATGCGATCTTTATTACCCACTGGCATGCCGATCATTTCCTGGGACTCCTCGGCCTGGTCCAGACGCTCTCATTTAACGGGCGGACCGAACCCCTTCCCATCTATGGGCCGGAGTGGGTCACCGGGTTTCTGACGACGCTTAAGCATATTTCCCGGTTCAACCTCAAATTCCCGATAAGTGCGACGGAACTCCGGGACGGGGACTGGGTCAGGTTCAACGGGTACACGGTTCATGCCTTTGCAACAAACCATGGTATTGCAAGTCTCGGGTATGTCCTCGCAGAAGATGACCGCCCGGGACGATTTGACCGGGAACAGGCAATTTCCCTCGGCGTTCCCCCCGGACCCCTTTTCGGGAAGATCCAGCGTGGGGAAACCGTTTCAGTACTGAAGGGCGGGGTAACGGTTACCGTCTCACCCGGGGATGTAATGGGAGAACCGCGTCCCGGCCGGAAAGTGGTCTACACGGGAGATACGAGACCTCTTCCTGCCGGGATGCCGGATATCACCCGGAACTCCGACCTCCTTATCCATGATGCGACCTACGATGAAACCGAGGCTGGCAGGGCAGTGGAATTCGCCCACGCTACTGCAAGAGAAGCAGGTATTGCCGCAACGGAGTCCCTGGCCGGGATGCTCGCGCTGGTCCACCTGAGTTCCCGGTATACGGGGGCTCCCAATCACATAACTGACGCAAAACAGACATTTGGAGGGATAGTTATCGCCCCCGATGATTTGGAGATGGTCGAAGTCCCGTACCGGGATTAATTCCGGGGTTCACCGGGAGCTCTCTCCGGATCATTTCCAATTTGGAATATCCGGGTTTTGGTTTTGTTGAAACCCAGATCCCATCACAGGTACCTGCTGTTTCTTGTAAGAAACGCGGCAATGAGCGGGACGGGTTTTGAGGGTTCTGACAGAGCTTCGGTTTTCATTCGTTAAATTCCCCGACCAGGCCTCTCCTGGATACGGTTCTGAAAAAATTACCGGGAGGGGGTATCGTACGATCCGATGCCGGATTCTACCCATGCCGAAGCAGGCATCCATCCCGAAACATTTCCGGATAATTTTGCAGCGAATGAATTGCGGTATTCGTTATAATCCGGATGGAAAATTGACCACTCATTAACTGCATCGAGATCGGCATGGATGGTTACCGTCCCGGTTTCCGAAGCATCGTACCGTGCATACAGCATCGTGGTATATTCTGAGCAGGAAGGTGTATACGTACCATTTGCGGGGACTGCAGGACATTCTGTACCATGACTGTCCTGAACCGGGCGGAAGACAGCATCATGCAAGAGAGGAGATCCGGTATTGATGAGATCCGGTGATTTTACCTTGACAATAAAGGTAATATTTTCCGGACTTCCTGTCGATGAAGTCTCCCCTATCCTGCCAGTCGTGATTTTCAGGAAGGTCGCCTGTTCATCGCCATAAATCACAGTCTCCCAGTCCCGGGGAATTCCGGATACATTATATCCCCCTATGCGCTCCACGACGGGAGAACTGCCTGATGTCTTGACAGGGAGCGGGAGGAACAGCGTAACATTCGTGAGAGGTGTGTCGGTAGCAATCGAGCAGCTGTACGAATAGGTACTCGAAAGGGACGATTTGTAGGCATAATTGATGATGAGCGAGTAAGATCCGATTGAGACAAATACTGCAAGGATTACGAGAAATAATCCGAGTGTAATTTTCATTATCCTGTCCATGTACTTCCTCCTGGCCGGGAATATTCCGGAGTTCTCCCCAAAGTGCTCCGGGATCTGTTTGTTCCGGTACTAGGTATTACCGGGATCAACAGAAAAAGGATACGAATCTCAATTCCAAAATGTGCTTCTGGAGACTCTTTTGCGCAGGAGAAAAGAAAAAAAAATTTCCGGGTTATTTTACAATCCCCAGGATATCTTTCCGGTAGGCATCCTTGGGAATGTGAATCTCAAACCTCGCACCTTTCCCCGCGATACCGGTCTCCCGGATCTTGATGTTCGTAATCGAGAGGATCTCCTTAATCAGGAAAAGCCCGTACCCGAAATGCTTGCCATACCCTTCGGGGAACAGGAATGCCTTTTTCTCGGTGGGAATTCCGATTCCGTCATCTTCGCATATGATAACAAGTTCGTCTCCCTGCATCCTGTCATAGAAATGGATACGCGAAAGCTTCGGACCCCCATGCCGCAGGGAATTATCGATCATGTAGTAGAATACTTTTTCAAGAAGCCGGTCCGCAAAAACATCCACCTTGCGAACTTCTACATCGAATGCAACCTTGCCAAGGTCCATGCCCACCCGTGCCCGTGAGATGGCATCCGAAATATTCTGCCATTCCGGTGTGTGGACCCCGATATCCTGGTATTCCTTCGTAAATTTGATCTGTCGCCTGACACGGTTTATCGTGTCCCTCACTTTGATAATGGACGTACGGACTTCGGGATCGCCGACCCTCTGTTCCGAAAGTTCGAGATCTTTTGCAAGCTCTGTCAGCTGGTTCAGGATATCCTGCCGGGTAATACTGTTAAGCAGCGTGAGCTTTGTATTGGCCCGGTCCAGGGTTTCAGCTATCATCTCGTGCTCTTTCATCTCGCGCTTCAGTTCAATCCAGAGTTTTATTGAAAACGCTGCGAAAGCGAAAGCCAGAAACAGGCCTACGATAATGAGCTCGTCAATCTCATACGCCTCATAATTCTGTATAAACCCATACGATAATTCCGCCAAGTCAAACTTGACTGCAAACAGGAATACAAGAATAGCGAGGACGACAATAATCGCTAATGCTACCAGAATTCTTCTGAACGGTTTCTGGTGTGTATTCTCCTTCTCATCACTCATTCCGGAACTCACTATTCACCGTTACTATTCCTTCTGTGATGAATCTTGCGGAAAATGCCTGCGAACTCTATCTGATTAGCATCTCTTTGTGCGGTTTTGTTTCCCAAAGTCATGTCTGCCAAAAAGATTCCCCAAAGCCCGACCTTTCTTCAAAACATAAAATTTTCCTCTACCGGGTAGGAGTGGATTTAAGCGACAGCGCACGAGCGTCTGCAGGGTATAAAATGGATAAGGCTGAAATGCCGTGGTAGAGTCCCAAAATACCTCTCGGCAACCACATTTCAGCAGCGGAATTCGACTTCGATTGCATATCCCGGATGGAGTACCCTTTTGTCCGGGGTGAATAACCGAAAGTTATGGCAGATACATCCGGGAAAGGCAGTCGCAGGTTCTTTTTTAGCCAGACTATCCCCATAGGCAAAATAACTAAAATTTTTATAGAAAAAATCTCAAACTTAATTTAATCGGGAAATGAAGAAATAGAAAATTATTTGTTTTGGTATTACCTCTTGTTGATTGTACCATTTTTTACCTGGCAGGTGCCAGGACTTGGCAGAAGATGACATGAATGAAATATGTTACAGCAGACGACGCCTTCACTGGACTTGAAGCAGCGATTGTTCTGATTGCATTCGTGGTTGTTGCTGCGGTTTTTTCGTATGTTGTTCTTTCCGCAGGTTTTTTTACCACCCAGAAAAGCCAGCAGGTGGTTCAGACCAGTATGCAGCAGGCAAGCTCAAGCCTCGAAGTTGTTGGTAATGTGTATGGATTTGCGAATGGAACCGATAACCTGGGATACCTCAGCTTTACCGTAGCAAATACTGCGGGAGAATCCGCGATTGATGTCCCAAAGATGGTGGTATCCTATCAGGATGCAACGACCCGTTGGGCAAACCTCTCATTCACTGAGGGAAATACTACTACCGGCGAATCGGTGAAGAGTTCCCAAAAATGGGGGATCAACCGGACCTACAATGATATCGGGACACCGAATCATCTTCTTGAAAGAGGAGAACAGTTCACGCTCGTTGTCGGGATGCCTCCGTCAGCAACTCCTGACACCCAGATAACCACAAATCTCCAGCCGGCTGTTGGAGCGGTCTTCCAGATCAAGCGGACGATTCCTCCGGCACTATCTCGGATTAACATATTGTTTTAATTCCGGAGTGGGGAAATTATCCTCCTGGAAAAAGGGGAAAGACCCCCAACCCATTTTGCGGCCGGAAAAAATCGGGTTCCTGTCTATTTATGGGATTATCGAACTGAGTGCCCCGTATATGCGAAATCTATGAACCCGTTGTAAGGATCCGTGCGAAGAAGCCGTACCTGCACCCGCTGGCCGACCCGAAGGCCCTGTTCTCCCTGGATAACGCGCCCTTCCGCAGGAGGTGCGATAAGCCGTACATACGTTCCCTTCGTGGCCGCGCCAGTTACAAACGCATCGAATGTTTCTCCGGTTTTATCTTCAAGAAGTACCGCTGCTGCCGCTTTGCGCATGAATCGCTCAGCTTTCTTTGAACCTTTTTCCCGTTCCGTCAGCCATGCCGCCTGGCTTACAAGCTCCCGGGAGGTATAGGGGCTGTTCGTCCGATCGAGAGACGATTTTATCAGCCGCTGGATGATAATGTCCACATATCTCCGGTTCGGTGCGGTGCCGTGCGTATAATCCGTGACCGCGAGGGCAAAGTGGCCGAATGGTACTGCACCCGGTTCGAGCATTGCATATTCCCCGGCACCCATCAGTTTGACAATCGTCAGGGACAGATCGGGAAAACGATCGGGATCGAGGTCTTTCTCCCGCCGGAGGAAACCGGCGAGCGCCTTCACATCCGGTTGCGGGGGAAGCGTCGTACCTCGCGCGGCAGCTGTCGTCATAATTCCCTCCCAGTTCTTGGGGGTGCGCACAATTCTCTGGATCATGGGAATTCCCTGATTCCCGAGACAGGCCACCATCGTCCCGTTCGCAGCAACCATAAATTCCTCAATCAGGGATCGCGCCGGGTTCTTTTTCTGGAGAATGAGGTCCCGGACCTCATCGTTCTCGACAACCGGCTGTGCTTCAATCGTCTCGAGATCGAGCGCTCCCTGATCTGCCCGGTGTTGTCGGAGTCGTTGCGCAGTTTCATGCTGAAGGAGGATCTGATCGCGGAGCCCGGAAATGCTCCGCACGGATTCCGGAATCGGAGTTGTACCCTCAAGCCACTCTCCTATTTCCTCGTAAACAAGTTTCGCTTTGTTAGAGACTCGAGCCCGGTAGATGGTCCCCGGACTGAACTCCCCTTCCGGAAAGACCGAATACTCAATAACAATCGCCCTCCGGCCTTTGCCCGGGAGAAGGGACGTGATCCCCTTGGAGAGCCGGTCCGGAAGCATCGGGAACGTGACAATGCCGAGATATACCGATGTCCCGTTATGGGCGGCATGCCGGTCAATTCCGGAACCTTTGTGTACAAGGCTGTCCACATCGGCTATTGCAATCCTGACCAGAATTTCCCCGGTATCCTTCCGCTCACAGAATTCCAGCTGGTCAAGATCGAGAGAATCGTAATTATCGATGGATGACCAGAGAAGTGAAGTCAGATCCCGGATCTCATGGCGGTTATCGGCAGAAGGCTCTTCGCGGAGGGCATTTACTTCATCGATAACCGTCTCAGGAAACCTGGGTTCGAAACCGTATTTCTCCATGGCATGCCACGCGATAGCCCGGAGATCTATTTTGTGATGCTTTTTCATGGCCAATGATAGTGATTCGTTGTCGCGGATACATAATCGTAAGCATCAACCCGGAACGGGACCATTAAAGAGTCTCTCCCAGTCGATGAGAAATCAAAAAATAGGCTTTGTTGAAACCCCGCTCTCATCACAGGTACTCGCTCTTTATTGTAAGAAACGCGGCAATGTGCGGGAATTATGAGGGTTTCAACAGAGCCAAAATAAATGAGGGATCAGATAACAGGTGCAGGCGTTGCCGGAATGGCACATTCATACACATGGACGAGATACCGTGCAACGAAAATGATCCAGAGGGGAATTGTGACGATAAGCACAATCCACCCGAGAACCGGAACTACCATCTGGAGAACGGCAATGATGCAGCCATATATCAGGCTTAAGAAGAAATACACGATGAGGGCCAGGATATAGGTGCCCCAGCCGATCTTTCCGATGTGCTCAAGGATAGCGCTGAAATTGAATGCCTCTTTCATGCTGTTCATTCTTGCAAACCGGACGAGCCCCATCAGTTCGAAGATGGCAATGATAATTCCGAGAATGAGAATAACAACGATACCAATCATCATCGTTGCAATCGCATTTGTCATAGCGGCACTCATATAAGGCGCAACCTGTCCGCTCTGGGCAAGCATGGGACTCTCAGCAGCGATTACGCTGACCATTGGCATAAAGGAAAGAATTACAACAATAAACAAGGGTATTGCATAGATCAGGCCGATTGCAAAATATTTCAGCCCGTCGACAAACATTGTCCCCCAGTCCTTCAGTTCCGGAGCGGGTTTTTCCCCCCGTAATACCCGTACGGTATACCCCATCATCAGAGGGAAGATAATGGAAGAGATGATGAACAGGATCCAGCGGGTCCACTTCGCCCACAGGGCATCCTTTGCATAATCAAACGATTCAGAAACGGCAGAACCATATTCCATATTGCATCACCTGTTTTTTAAGAGCTTCGTGGTTGAGATTATAAAATTATGTCAGGATTTACTGGCGGGAATTATCCGCCGGATACGGAACCCGGGGGATGCCGTCTGCATTCTTCCGGGGAATAAAAATGAAAAAAATTTAAAGGAGATTTTATTTGGGCGGAACCTTTGCCTTGTACACGACAAGTGTATCCGCTATCATGTCATGAAGCCCCTGCTTTTTCTCGGTGAAGGCAATCATTATGTACCCGATACAGAAAATCATGCCGGAGAGGATCCTGCCTGCCCAGCGACCGGAGGCCCGGGCAAATGAGATCCGCTCCCCATTCGTGTTCGTCACGATAAGGCCGAACACCTGTTTCCCCAGCGTTGCCTGTTTGGGAGAACTCTCCTGGTAGGCATAGTAGATCCAGTTTATCGCCAGGAGGGAAATCCACCAGAGCAAGAGGCCCACTGCGGCGGTTCCCGTAAAGGTTGCCGTATAGAAGAGGGCAGGCGTATAGATTGTGGAAAGTGACCCGATGAGCGCACCCGCGACCAGGATAAACAGGATCACAAAGCCTACGATAAGGAGAATGATGGTATCAATCAGCCAGGCCCCGAACCGGATCCAGAAGCCCGCATACGGCTCCTCGGCAGGTTTCGGGGGAGACTTTATCCGTACCCCGCACTTGGGGCAGATCTCTGCATCTTTAAACTGGAGCTCGGCTCCACACGTGGGACAAAAATTCTGTTCCATACTTCATTCACCTTTGGATATTCGAATATTTGACTGTTACCGGAGTTCCTGAGGTTAGTGCCGGAAGTACCGGATACCGGTAAAGATCATTGCCATTCCCCTCTTGTTTGCTGCGTCGATGACTTCCTTGTCACGGATCGATCCGCCGGGCTGGACGAGGGCTGTCGCTCCTGCGTCCGCAGCTGCTTCCAGCGTGTCCGGGAACGGGAGGAAGGCATCGGACGCAACCGCGGATCCTTTCAGGGAATCGCATGCCTTGCTGATCGCGATCTTTGCCGAATCGATCCTGCTCATCTGGCCTGCGCCGATACCCAGGGTCCGGCGGGAATCTGCAAAGATGATGGTGTTACTGCGGGTGTGTTTGCAGACTTTCCAGGCAAGTTTCAGGGCACGCAGTTCATCGGCGGCCGGGTCCCGATCCGTGATCACTTCCCAGTGCTCCTGGTAGGGTGGCGTCCTCTGGACGAGAATTCCGCCATCGATGGTCCGGATCTCGTCTCCCGACGCGGCCCGGGGAAGCGTAAGAACCCGCATATTCTCTTTCTTCTTCATAATCTCCCGGGCTTTCAGGGAAATGGACGGCCCTGCAATTACTTCCACGAAGGTCGAGCAGATCTCCTGTGCGAGGTCTTCCCCAATCTCCCGATTCAGGACAACGATGGATCCGTACGCAGATTCCGGGTCGACTGCGCGTGCCGTGAGATACGCATCGAGAGGCGTCTCCCCGACCGCGACCCCGCAGGGGTTATTGTGTTTCACGATGACTGCCGCACATTCCTCAAATTCCCGCAGGAGCCCGGTCGCCGCGTGAAGGTCGAGGTAGTTATTGTACGACATCTGTTTGCCCTGGGTGGGTTCGGCGCCGGCGATTCCGGATTCCCCGTACACTGCTGCCTGCTGATGCGGGTTCTCCCCGTACCGGAGCATGCGGCCGTTCCGGAACTGGATGGTATACGTCGAAGGGAACGGGCTCTCAAGACCATAGAGATAATTGCTGATTGCACCGTCGTACGCTGCCGTCCTCGCAAATGCCTTCTTTGCAAGGCCGAGGCGATCCTCTTCGGTAAAGCCCCGCCCCTCGAGAGCCCTGATAACCAGGGGATAATCTGACGGGTCCATTACCACCGCGACATCCCGGTAATTTTTTGCGGCAGCCCGGATCATGGCCGGCCCTCCAACATCGATGTACTCAATGAGTTCCCCGAGCGGCATCTGTTTCCCCGCCATTGCCTCGAAAGGGTAAAGGTTGACAACGACAAGGTCGATGGGGAGGATTCCCTGCGCCTGCATTATCCCGTCATCCGTTCCCCGCCGCCCGAGAAGCCCCCCGTGGATCTTCGGGTGGAGTGTCTTTACACGCCCGTCCATCATCTCGGGGAATCCGGTATACGTGGAAACTTCTGTGAATGGGATTCCTGCTGCGAGAAGCGCCTTTCCGGTTCCTCCGGAACTGAGAATCGAGACGTTCTTTGCAGCAAGGGCCCGTGCCAGATCAAGTATCCCGGTCTTATCCCAGACCGAGAGAAGTGCCCTCTGCATAGATACTCATGCATCCCGGACTCAAAAAAAGGTATCATCAGCATATCCGGTTTCCATTTTCGATTACCGGAATCGCGGTGCCCGGGTAGGAGAAACAATCCGGAAACCGGATCCTTCAGGATCACGAAATGCCGGTTCAAACCGTATTTACCAATCAGCCCGGAAGAACAAATCTTAAAAAAAATATCCCCATTCAAAGCCAGGTTATCAATTCTGATGCCTGATTCAGACTGAATCCTCAATCGAGACCCTAATTGCAGGACATCCGAGATGGAATCAAGGAATATTTTATATAGAACTACAATACTATTGATAATAGAACTGCACAAGGGATTCACTATGGAGGAGGAAAAGAGAGACCCGGGCGGAGAGGCTGAGCCTTCCGTGAACCAGACAGAAGGGCAGGCACCAGCCACGGCCGATCAGGATCTTAAAAAGGCATTCGATGACCTGAAGCAGGCCAACGATGCCCTGAACGAACGGTTCCTCCGCCTTGCAGCAGACTTCGACAACTACAAGAAGCGGATCGCCCGGGACGAAGAGAACCGGGTACGGTTTGCGAACGAACGGATCATTCTGGACGTTCTGGAGGTTGCCGATAACATCGGCAGGGCCCTCAAAGCGGACGATGCACATCTCCGCGAAGGACTCGAAAACATCGAAAAAATCTTTGAAAGAATTCTCGAAAAACAGGATGTCACCCCCATCGGATCGCTGGGTGTGGAATTCGACCCTGCGGAACACGAAGCGATTGCGCATGTGCCTTCCGATTCCGGGGAAGGGATCGTGATCGATGAGGTTGCCCGCGGATACCGCATGCATGGCAAGATAATCAGACACGCAAAAGTCGCAGTATCAAAAGGAAAATCTGAGGAATAATTATGGCAAGTGAAAAAGTTCTGGGAATTGATCTGGGAACGACCTACTCCTGCATGTCGATCATGGAAGGAGGAAAACCTGTCGTAATCCCGAATGCCGAAGGAGGCAGGACCACTGCATCGGTTGTCGGGTTTACGAAAGAAGGGGAACGGGTTGTCGGAGGCCTTGCAAAGCGGCAGGCAGTAACAAACCCCAAGCGGACGATCCAGTCCATCAAGCGGAAGATGGGTACAACCGAGCGGGTCACCATCGATGACAAGAGTTACTCTCCCCAGGAGATCTCGGCAATGATCCTCCAGAAACTGAAACTGGATGCGGAAGCCTATCTCGGGGAAAAGATCGCAAAAGCGGTCATCACGGTCCCTGCGTACTTCAACGATGCACAGCGCCAGGCAACGAAAGACGCAGGAAAGATCGCGGGACTTGACGTCCTCCGTATCATCAACGAGCCGACAGCATCCGCACTTGCTTACGGTATCGATAAGGAGAACGAGGCAACGGTCCTTGTCTACGATCTCGGTGGCGGGACATTTGATGTCTCCATCCTCACGCTCGGGGACGGGGTATTCGAGGTGAAGTCAACCAGCGGGAATAATCGTCTTGGCGGGGACGATTTCGACCAGAGAATCGTCGATTACCTGGTCGAGGAGTTCAAAAAGAAGGAAGGTATCGACCTGCGGAGCGATCCCTATGCAATGCAGCGCCTGCGGGATGCATCTGAGAATGCGAAAATCGAACTCTCCCAGATGCAGAAGACGAACATCAACCTCCCGTACATCACCACCGATTCCAGCGGCCCGAAATTCCTGAACATAGATCTCACCCGGTCGAAATTCGAACAGCTAATCGGGGATCTTGTTGAATCCACTGCCGGCCCGGTCAACCAGGCGCTTGGCGACGCAAAGCTGAAACCCTCGGATATCGATCACGTCCTCCTTGTCGGAGGTTCAACCCGGGTCCCCTGCGTGGTCGACCTTGTACGAAAACTTCTCGCAAAGGAACCGGACAAGGGGCTCAACCCGGACGAGTGCGTGGCGGTTGGCGCTGCAATCCAGGGAGCGGTTCTCACCGGTGAGACCAAAGATATCGTTCTCCTTGACGTAACCCCGCTCACGCTCGGGATTGAGACTCTCGGCGGGATCGCAACAAAGCTGATCGAGCGGAACACCACGATCCCGACCAGGAAGAGTCAGATCTTCTCCACTGCAGCTGACGGCCAGACCAGTGTCGAGATCCATGTCGTCCAGGGTGAGCGTGCACTCGCAAAAGACAATTTCACCCTGGGCAGGTTCCAGCTGACGGGTATTCCCCCGGCACCGCGTGGCATCCCCCAGATCGAAGTGACCTTTGATATCGATGCAAACGGAATCATCCATGTATCCGCAAAGGATCTCGGGTCCGGGAACCAGCAGGCAATCACCATCAAAGGCGACCGGAAACTGACGGAAGACGAGATCAAGCAGATGGTCGATACCGCGAAGCAGTTTGAGGAGGATGACAAGAAGAAGCGGGAAGAAGTCGAGATCCGGAACATGGCAGACACCGGGATCTTCACTGCTGAAAAACTCCTCAAGGAAAACTCTGACAAGCTGGAAGCAGAGGATAAGACCAGGATCGAGACTGCTATCGGGGCGGTACGGAAATCCCTTGAGGGCACCGATAACGAGGCTATCAAGAAAGAGACGGAAACCCTGACCGAAGCGGTTTTCTCGGCAACCACCAAAATCTACCAGAAGGCCCAGGCCGAACAGGCAGCTGCGCAGCAGGCGCAGGCAGGCCAGCAGACGGGTACGGAAGGGCAGGCAGCTCCCGGGCCGGAGAAAGACGACACGGTTGTGGATGCCGATTTTAAGATGAAGGAATGAGACAGGAAAAAACCCTGTTCCCATCCTTTCTTTGGACCAGAATGATTCTACCCGGAACAAAGGACGCGTGAAGCCATGGCTGCGGGAAATTACTACGATATCCTGGGAATTCCAAAAAACTCTGACGAAACAGAGATAAAAAAAGCGTACCGCAATCTGGCACGGAAATACCATCCCGATGTCTGCAAGGAGCCGGGCGCAGAAGAGAAGTTCAAGGAGATCAACGAGGCGTACAGTGTCCTCTCCGATTCCCAGAAGCGGTCCCAGTACGATACGATGGGCCACGAGACCTTCACAAACGCGTCCAAAGGTTCCTATACAGGCGGCGCGGGATTCGGTGGCGGAGGTTTCTCTGCCGATTTCAATGGATTCGGGGACATCTTCGATTTCTTTGGCGGCGGGGGTTCCCGCAGGTCCGGCCCCCAGCCGGGCGCCGACCTGCTCATGCGGATGCAGATCACGCTGGAAGATGCCGTGTCCGGGATAGACCGGGAAATCGAAGTATATCACAACGAACCCTGCCCGGCATGTGACGGTACCGGAAGCGAGACGAAACGTCTCAACACCTGCCCCCAGTGTGGCGGAAGCGGCCAGGTACGGCAGGCAAGCCAGTCGGTCTTCGGCCAGTTTGTGCGGATGAGCACCTGCCCCCGGTGCGAGGGCCGGGGGCGGATCCCGGAGAAGCGGTGTTCATCGTGTCATGGAAAGGGCACCACCCGGGTGAAGAGAACGGTGCAGCTGCATATCCCGGCTGGTGTCGATACCGGGATGCGGCTCCGGCTTGAAGGGTATGGGGAAGCCGGAGACCCCGGCGCGCCGAATGGGGATCTCTTCATTGAGATCTACGTGCAGCCCCATGCCCGGTTCACCCGGGAAGGCGATAATCTGGAAACGATTATCGAGATCACACCTGCCCAGGCAGCGCTCGGCGCAATCGTTGAGATCGAGACCATTGAAAAGAAGAGAGCAGAACTCCGGATACCGGCCGGCATCCAGTACGGCACTGCCCTCAAGATATCCGGGGAGGGGGTAAAAAGACGGGGACGCCCCGGGGATCTCCTGGTCCGGGTTAAAATTGTCATCCCGAAAAAGATTTCGGCCGAAGAGAAAGAACTCTATGAAAAACTTCTTGAAATCTCGGGTTCAGACGGGAAAAAAGGATTTTTCGATAATATCATGGGCAAGAAAAATACCGGCAAGAAAAAGGGGAAATGATTTGTCCCCGTTTCTCCTGGTTTTTGCATAATTTCCTTTTTGCAGCACCGTAATCCTGATCGGATTCTCCGTGTTTTCCTCACTCTGGCCATCCGGTTCCGAACCCTAATCAGCTTCCGCGTAAGAATAGTATGGCGCATGAAACTCCTCTTCCTCCTTTCCGGCGAACACCCCGATCTCCCGAGACGCGAGCTCGAGTGTGCCTGCACAGTTACGGACTGGAGAAAGCAGGTCGCCATTGGGGAATGCCAGGATTTTCCGGTTACCGACCGTTTTGCGTTTACCCACCTGGTTATGGAGTATCTCGGCGAGTGCGGCCCATACAGGGATGACGTGGAAAAACTTCTGGCCTCCCTTTCCCTGGAGTCAGACCGGCCGTTCGCAGGGAGAGTAAAAAAAGTCGAAGACTGTGAAATTACCGCATCCGCATCCGGACTGGAGCGGCTGATAGGATCCTGTATCCGGGGACCGGTTTCCCTCAGCCGGCCGGAGGAAGAGTACCGGCTCGTCTGCTCCGAAGACCGGTGTTACCTTGGGCGGGTAATCGGGAGAATTGACCGGGGCGCATATAACGCTCGCCGCCCCGGGGATCGCCCGTTCTTCCATCCGGGCGTCATGATGCCACGCACCGCGCGGGCTCTTGTCAACCTCGCACTGGTGCAGCCGGGTGAGACCCTGCTCGATCCGTTCTGCGGCACCGGGGGAATCCTCATTGAAGGAGAACTTCTCGGGGCCCGCACCATCGGCATGGACATGGACAGGTTTATGATCCGGGGATGCAGGAAAAACATCGGATCTTCCGATCTCGTGCGATCCGATGCGATACAGCTCCCGCTCAGATCCAGGACAATCGATGCGGTTGTGACCGATCTTCCCTATGGTCAATCGGTTTCTATTCGGGCAGAAACCATGGAACACCTGTACGAGAACTCCCTGGCCGAAATCCACCGGGTCCTCAAACCAGGGAAGCGAGCGGTTGTCGTTACGCACCGGGACATCAGCGTACCAGCTGGACGGTATTTCTCGGTTCTCCAGAAGCACGATCAGCGGGTTCATAAAAGTCTCACCCGGCGGATCCTTGTTCTTGAACGGACTGCATGACTGCACCGGCATTGTTCCCTGCCGCAGGATCCGTGCGCAATAAATAATTCCTGCAGGGATTAGGGCGGGTTTCCGGATAGATTCATTCAGGCCCTCCCGGATGCCAAAAAGACTACCCGGTACCCGGCATTGCTACCATGAAAAAAGAACTTATTCTGAAAATTTAATCGATCTTACGTTTTCCCATTGACTCGATGTACATAATTTCTTTTCCGATCTCGAACGCCCCGGCTTTTTCGGGGGGGATTTCGATCTCGAAGTTCGTATATTCTTTCATATCCATTAACTGGGCCGTTGTTCCGGCAATTGAAATGACCTGGCCGCTCTTGCGTTCAACCACCGGAACATAGGTCTTTGCTGAAACCGGAGATACAATGGAGCGTTTCACACCGTCAAAAATGCCGACGGCATCGATTCTTGCTTTTGCGGCACCATGCTTCCCGGGCTTCGATGTTGCAATACCCAGGATTTTACAGGGTTCGTCATCAATGACAACATAGCGGCCTTCTTTCAGTTTTCCGATTTCAGTCTGCTCCTTCATACATTCACACCACAATAAACGCAGTAGTATTTTATCACAATCCGATTACATAAATACAACGCAGAAAACCGGTTGGAACGCTGATTTATGGAGTTTCTGGATTCCTGTAATGAGATAGCGCGGGAAGTAAAGGGTGCAGTCCGCGATCTGGTCGGAACTCCCCGGGGGGGGGAATTTATTAAAATGGGTGCCGACGGCACCCCGACAAAAAGAATCGATCAGGTTGCCGAGGACTGCGTAGTTGCCTACTTACAGGAAAAACCTCTCTGTACCACACTCATCAGCGAAGAACTGGGACGGGCAGAGTTTTGCGGTGAGACGGGAACCATATTTCTTGATCCGATAGACGGTACATTTAATGCAGTAGCGGGTATCCCCTTTTACGCGATCTCGATTGCCTATGCAACGGGGGGTGTGGTGCAGCAGGCGTATGTCGAAAACCTTGCCACCGGGGATGTTTTTACCGCGATACGGGGAAAGGGAGCCCGCCTGAACGGACAGGAGGTCCAGGTTTCGGGAATCTCCCGCCTCAGCGAGAGCGCGATGAGCGTGTACGGGAGAAAATTCGATCCTGCCCGCGTCCTCCAGATCCAGCAGAAGATCCGGAGATTCCGGTTGCTCGGCGCTTCAGCACTTGAACTCAGTTTTATCGGCGCTGGTATGATAGACGGTTTCATCGATCTGCGGGGAACCCTGAGAGTAACGGATGCTGCGGCGGGAATGCTTATCTGTACAGAAGCCGGGGGGAAAGTAACTGACCTGAACGGGGAATCATTTATCTTCCCTGATGAGGTCACTATAGGGAAATGCCTTATTGCGACGAATGGAATACTCCACGGTAAAGTGGTCGAATATCTCAGGTAACGGAAAAACGTATATGAAGATTTCATTTGTTTCCCGGGTGGATGATCCGAAAGCTCTGCAGTATACCTGCTCGCTTGTTCACGATCTGACTTCCTGCGGCCATGAGACCGGCCTGGATCCGGAGACAGTTTCGGTATCCCGGGTTTGCGATGTCCCGGTGCTGGATTCCGGGGAAGCAAACCTGGTTGTTGTAATCGGGGGTGACGGTACAATACTCCGTACCGTCCAGCGGATGAAACGGCAGATCCCGGTAGTGGGGATTAATTGGGGAGAAGTCGGGTTTCTCGCTGATCTGGAGCCGGATAATGGCAGGGAATTCCTGACACATCTGTCCGGGCCGATCCCCTTTGAACCACGAATGCGGCTTGCCCTGTTTATGGAAGGAATGTCATTGGGGGAGTGCCTCAATGAAGCAGTTATTGTGACGAGCCGTCCTGCAAAGATGCTCAGGTTTGCAATCACGGTAGATTCCGTAATTGCCGAACGGTTCCGTGCAGACGGCCTGATCATGAGCACCCCAACCGGATCCACTGCATATGCAATGAGTGCCGGGGGTCCGATCGTTGACCCGAGAATCGAGGGATTTCTCCTGGTTCCTCTCGCACCGTACCTTCTCTCATCAAGACCCCACCTGATCTCCAGCGAACGCAAGGTCGAGATTCGGCTGGAAAGTGCAAAACCTGCCCACCTTGTCCTTGACGGGCAGGAAAATATTGATCTCGGTACTGCCTGCACACTTGAAGTGAGGCGTTCTTCAGAACCGGCGCTCTTTGTTGACGTAGGACAGAATTTCTTCGGGAAAGTGGAGAAAAAACTCAGGAATTTATAACCTGCTCACCAGGGGGATTCTGATTTTTTTTGGGAGACATCTCCTGCTTTTCGGGCGGGTTATCCGGTAAATGTTCGCAACCCCGGCCGATCTCTTCTTATCTGAAATTTTGACGTAAATCCGGTTTCGTTCCGGCACCTGTTGAAGAAGAGCAGGAAGCCGTTCCGATTGGAGAACCGGTGTGCATCCCGACAAAATTATATCAACTGTTTTTTCCAGGGATTCCTGAATTTATTCAAAAATGATGACATTTTGTAAAAAACATTTTAATTTGTCAAGATTTAAAAAGGAAATATTAAAATAAGGTTATTGCACCGTAAATTATATGACGAAACAGAGTCCTGACGAATCAGGACTTACCGGTCTTGAAGCCGCAATTGTTCTTATTGCCTTTGTTGTCATTGCCGCGGTTTTCGGGTATGTCATAATAAATTCCGGTAGCATTACCTCACAGAAAAGCGGTCAGGTTGTACAGGCCGGAATTCAGCAGGCAGAAGGTACGATTACCCTTGGCGGGACCGTGGTTGCCCAGGCAGATCCACTGGGTACCCGGCTGGGAAGTGTGGACCTGTATCTGGAAAACCAGTATGGATCAGACGGAGTGAACGTTGATCGCATTTCCTATACGGTGTCAACTTCTGATTCTGCGCATACTCTGCAACCGGGAAACGTGACTACGGAATTCCTGGAATCCGGGAACGGGGATCGGGCTCTGGACAAGGGAGAACTTGTCAAAGTAACCCTGAATACCCTCGGATATTCCCTCAAGGCGGGAAAAAAGGTTACGATTACCGTTCAGCCCCCGAGCGGAAACGCTCTTGTTATTGAGAGAACGCTGCCTGCATCTCTTGCCGCAAACAAGCACTACGAACTTGTTACGTAACCGGGATAGTCATGAGATACGACTCCGCGTTTACCGGTCTTGAAGCTGCTATCGTCCTGATAGCCTTTGTTGTCGTCGCTTCGGTTTTTTCGTACCTTATACTTGGCTCCGGAATTCATGCAACTCAATCTGCAGAGGACACTATTCACGGAGGTGTGAACAATGCGGGTTCCGCCATTTATGTGTCGGGAAGTGTGAAGGGGGTTCAGACAAAGCTCACAACGCCTTCGACATTGCGTTCCATCCTGGTACCAATCCGTTCTGTTGGCGAAGGAGAGGGGGTGGATATCAGTACCCTGCAGATCCGGGTGCTTTCCGAGAGTAACCTTGAAGAGCTGGACCGGAACCAGACCTATATGAATGTCCTTCCCAAATCCGGGCGATGGAGCGTCCAGAGCGCATTGAATGACGATGGGGATTCCCTGCTTGAAGAGGGTGAGGAATTCCTGATCAATGCCACGCTCATCAATAGCGGGGACATGGTACCGTATCACCCGTTCACGATTGAAATGAAACCGTCAGGCGGGGTGCCGCTCAGAATCGTTCGGACGATCCCTCCAGCCCTCTTTCCCTTAACCAATCTTGAATGACCTGCAGGATAATGAGCGTCCCTGTCGCACTTCAGGCAGTCACTGTGCCGACCCGTTGAGTGGCCAGGGGCTGAAGATTTTTCCGGTTTATTCCAGTCTATCCGATGCCCTCTTCATGCGGCGTTGCCGTGCCCGGCTCTTCCGGTCCGCTCACGCAAAACATCTTTCACAAGTCCCCGGGCTCGCATCCCTCCCCAGAAAAACCGGCGTGATCTTAAAATTTTTCCGGAAAACTTCCGGTCCGGAAAAAACCTGCAAACCGAGCACCGGAAATTTTCCGGTCGGTCCGGATTTTATCTGTACGAAAAAATTCCTGCAGACTTCAGCTCCCGGAAAAATATTCCGGTTGCCTGCAGGAACTATTTTGCGGATGTTTCGCTGTGAATGATCTGAAAAAATCCGGACCGGGGGTTTGTATGCGGACGAGCGGAGAGACGAGCACGGCCGCAATTGCACGCGATGATCCCCTGAGGTACGGGGTAACCCGAACGCCAGGAGTTGTCCTCTCATGAAAAAATGTGGGTCCGGAAAAGGGGCTGAAAAGGGGGATTTGGGGAGGTCCGGGAGGTAGGGAATGTTAACAGCAATAATTTCCTTACTCGATTGAGTTTTACCGGTCCCCCCGTTGCCGGGTAATGGAGCGCAAAAGGCACATTGTGCCAGAAAAAAGGATTGCCGGGCCTGTCACACCGAGACTTTCCGGAACAGGTACGCCCCGATCAGCACCATTGCGGCCGCGAACCCCCCGATCACGGCCCCGCAGAGGAGCGGGCTGATCTGTGATGTCCCGGTCAGGCCGTACCGGATCCCTTCGACCCCGTACGTCAGCGGGTCGAGGAGCGTTATCGACGAGAACCAGCCGGGGAGCGAGGTGAGGGGGAAGAGTGCACCCGAGAGCCCGAAGAGCGGGAAGATCAGGAAGTTCATGATCAGCTGGAAGCCGGTCATGTCTTCCATACGGGAAGCAATCGCTATCCCGAACGCGGTGAAGGCGATCCCGATCACGACCATGAAGGCGAACGCGATAAGGAACCCTGAGAGGCCGGCGACTTTCAGACCGAGCAGTACGGCGAGCACCATGAGAATGATTCCCTGGAAAACTGCCGTCGTCGCTCCCCCTGCAGTCTGGCCGAGCATGATCTCAAGCCTGGTCACCGGTGCGACCAGCGTCTCTTTGAGAAACCCGAACTGCTTGTCCCAGATGATCTGGATGCCGGCAAAGACCGAGGTGAAGAGAACGCTCATCGCAACCATTCCCGGCATCAGGAACGTGCTGTAATTCTGCCCGAGGGACTGGATGTTCACGATGGAGTTGAGCCCGAACCCCAGGAAGAGGAGGAGGAAGAGGGGCATTGCCACGCTCCCGATAATCCTGCTCTTTGAGCGGAGATAGCGTATCATGCTCCGCAGCCAGATCGTGTAAATGATCTCCATACTCAGTGCCTCATTCTCATCATCTGCATCCTCATCATGTCCTTTCCATCCATCTCCTGGTCACGGATGGATTTTCCCGTGTACGAGAGGAAGACGTCTTCGAGGGTCGGTTTGTGGACGAGGATCGAATCTATCGAGATGTTCCCGGTATTGAGTTTTGAAACGATCTCGCTGAGGTGCTGCTCCGCGTGCTGCAGGCTGATGGTCACCTCGTCTCCCCGGGTATCGATCCGGTTGATCCATGGGGAGGAGACCGCAGGTTCCACCCGGTCCGGTTCCCTGGTCCGGATCGTGATGAGATCCCCGCCAAGTGAGTCCTTAAGCCGTTCGGGAGTATCGAGCGCTATGATCTTCCCGTGGTCGATGATCGCTATCCGGTTGCAGAGCCGGTCTGCTTCCTCCATGTAATGGGTGGTGAGGATGATCGTGATGTTCTTCTCCCGTGCGAGGGTCTCGATGTACTGCCAGAGCAGGTTCCGGGTCTGCGGGTCAAGGCCGACGGTCGGTTCGTCAAGGAAGAGGACTTTCGGGTGGTGCAGGAGGCCCCGGGCAATTTCGAGGCGCCTGCGCATTCCCCCGGAAAAGGTCTTCACGCTGTCGTTTCTCCGGTCATAGAGCTCAACGAGCCTGAGAAGCTCTTCGGTCCGCTCCTTCCGGATATCCTTTGGGATCCGGTAGAGCCGGCCGTGGAAGTCCATGTTCTCCCAGGCGGTCAGCTCCTCGTCCAGGCTCTGGTCCTGGAATACGATGCCGATTGCCTTCCGGACGCCATCCTGATCGTTCCGGATGTCGATCCCGTCGATCTCAGCGGTTCCCGAGGACGGTTCGAGCATGGTCGCAAGCATGGAGAGCGTTGTCGTCTTTCCTGCACCGTTCGGGCCGAGAAGGCCGAAGATCTCTCCCTGGTCTATCGTGAAACGTATGCGGTCCACTGCGGTGATCGCGGAAAATGTCTTTGTGAGGTCCCGGACCTGCACGGCGGTTGTCATGTTATACCGCCTTCTTTAACTCATCCCGACAGCGCTGAAGGATCTCCAGAGCCTCCGCCTTTTTGTCCTTTGGCATTTCGTCAAGAACCATCTTGATGTCAAAGAGCAGGTTCATCTCCGGGTGGATGGTATCGCCGAAGATTGCGGTGATCACCTGGCGGTACTGTGCCATTTTTTTGTGGTGCTCGCTGCTATGGGCGTGGATACGCCGGAGCGTCTCCTTTCCCTGGGGTGTGAGGCAGAAGACTGCCCGGGCACGGGCGCCTGTTGTCTCCGTGACGGACACTATCTGGCCTTCCTCTTCGAGCTGGTGGAGCAGGGGATAGAGCGTGCCCTTGCTTGGCACCCAGCTCCCCTCCGTGAGCTCCCCGAGTTCCTTTAAGATGCCGTACCCGGATTTTTTTCCTTTGGAGAGGGAATGTATCACGTAGAGGGCAAGCAGGCTCCGTGCCCTCTCGTTTTTTTTGGTAGTAAACTGTAACAGGCTGGTCATAGATAGTTCGGTTCCGATATAGTTCGATTTCGGACTATTATGATCAGGATGGAATCAGGGATAAACGTTCCGGATCGGGCCGGCAAACAACTCCTGCCAGCCCCACCCCCTTTATATACTCATATTCTCCGTCGGTACAAACGAGTCCCGCCAAGGCACCTTCCGGGCCCGATCTCAGGTTCGGATAGGGAAACTATCGATCCCGAAAGAGGGGGGCCGGGAAGGGGCCTCTATTTTTGCAAAAATCCGGGCAAGATATAGCCTCTGATTGGCATAATTCCCGATTAAAACCGCCGGAATTTTTTCCGGTAAAATAATTCGGCGTCCGGGGGGGTCCGGGCAGGGTGCCGGGAGGAATCCGGGGCCGGATTGAGGCCGGATTGGGATGGGGGGAGGTCGGGGTGATGTGGGGATCAGGGAAGGTAGTATAGAACAGGAGGGAGGCCGCTTTGACGGGCCTCACTGCAGCCAGGCAAAAACAGTTTTCCGGAATTCATCCAAATCCGGTTTTATGGATAATCCGGAAGATCGGTATTCATCAATGAATTCCGGAGAATCTGTCCAGCATCCTTTGGTGATCACGTACTATCAAGCAGGTTCTGCAGGTTCTCACGGAGTGAAGTTATTGTTTTCTCATCCAGCTCTTCGCAAATTCTCCGGCAATGGACATAAAACCGGGGAACGAGGATCCGTATCCCTGAATCCGGTTTCCCATCGTTCACCGGATCCGCATAGTACTGGCAATCGATCCGGTTTCTCCGTGCCCGTTCAAGGGAATCGATCTCATCCCGGGTAAAATATGCCGGAAGAAGCGTACGCATGATTTCCAGGGTGCATGTGTGGTTTTCCGACCGTATACCGATACGCATGAGAACCGAATACAGGGAGAAATAGAGGGAATAGTAAGCGATAGTACTTTGCCAGTCCGGGGATGTTACCAAGGAAAGTTCCTCCATGGCGTTCTCCGCTTTTTTCAGGTATGCACGGGAAAGATTAGGGCTGGGTTCGATGAGTGCGATCCCGTTTCTGATCTCTGTACACCAGGCAAGTTTATTCATACGGGTACCGCCATCCTGACATATTCTTCCGCGCCCATCCAGGCAATATGGCAGGACATAACTTCTGCAATGAGCGGGTTTTCGACCGGTTTTGCCCGGAAGGTCCCGGCAGCGGTTTCCTGGATATTGATTTCGATGCCGAAATCCGCTTCCAGCCGGGTTATCGCAGCGTGATCAACAGTTCCGGTGACCAGAAGATCGATATCCGAGTCGGGAAGATTCGTTCCCCGGGCATAACTGCCAAAGAGCAGCAGTATCCCCGTGCATGATGCCCCGACCCGCTCCAGGATCTCGGCCGTGAAAGGATCCCGCTCCATGAAACAGATCTTTTTGTAGATCTCGGCAAGCAGGAAATACTCCGGCATGATTGTACTTTTTTTTATCCGAAAGATCCTGGTTTTTCCCCGGGTTTCAGATTCCAGCACGCGTTTTTTCTCGAGATCGTGCAGGATGTTCTGGGCGCTCCCATGGCTGATCGGGAGGTACCGGCAGATCTCCCGTATGTGAAATTCACGGTTGTACCCGGCAGTATAGAGGCCGAGGACTTTGAGCGTGGTTTCATCTATGTCTAAAATTTTAGACATATGTCCAAATTTTTGTCCAATGCAGTATTAATGTTTCCTGTATC
>JBDKRP010000124.1:0-2980 GCA_039683275.1 Methanoregulaceae archaeon
TAGATCCAGAGGTTCAGCCATTCAAATGTTGCAACCGAAAAACCCGTGTAATACAGGTAGTGGAAGGGATTGGTAATCTCGACTATGCTCAGGAGGATAGGAACAAGAAAGAAGAGCGGCAGTGTGCGGATTGTAACATACCGTTCGCGGCCGGTGTAGAAGAGTACGATCAGGAGGAACCCTACCGGGATGCTGAGGATACAGGGAACCTCGATATTGTTAAAAAAAAGGGCAGTACCCAGATCAGGGCTTGTTATCTCAAGGATATAGGCATAGAACCAGACTGTGAGGCATGCCATGACGAGCGTGAACGGGAGCGACAGCCGGATATTCCGGTGCCGCCACCCCAGGACTGTGAAGTAGAGCGTGATCGTCCCGGAGATAAAGTACAGCAGGATGATGAATGCTGCATATGAAGGTAACTGGAGAGACACGGTTCAGTCCCCAAAGAGAGGTCCGCTGTATTTGTCCGGCATGTGCTTCTCCGGTAGTGCAGGAACTGCAGGGACATTCCGCGATGTTCGTCGAAGCATGTGGTGTCGGCCCTTTCAGATATATTTTTTTTCATAATATTGCTTGCTATTTATTCATCGGAAGCGCGTCTGAAGTACACAACTCTGTCGAAGGATACGAACCAGATATCGCTGCCGCGATCTCCAATAGGGCGAACATCACTGCCCACAGGGGGAAAACGAAGTATCTCCCAAATGAAGACTGCTTTTCCGCGATCCTGAAATGCCCCCATCCGAAAAGGGAACTGTATTTCCTGAGTATCGCCCGCGACCGGCTGACCCTTTCATCCTGCGTGGATGAGGGGACCGGAAACGGGTTGAGAAGGGGGGGCAAGAGGGTCGGGCTGGCGTAACCCGGGCCAGTACGACAGGTGGTATCGGTTCATCGGGAAATCCCGACCCAACCTTCCCGGAAAAAATCCTGTGCAGGAGTGTGCCCTGTCATTTAATGGTATTTCCGGAACAGCGCCGGGTTCTGCCCCCGGAACCACCAGCGCCGGACGAAGAATCCTGCGACTATCACGATAACAACCCCGACGATACCGGCTAGTAGGGTCTGGAGAGAGACCAGAGGACGCAGAGGGACTTGCGCCGGAGGCCGGGAACGCTGTAGTCTGCGTCGCGACCGGTTTTGTACCAGACACCAAAGGAGCTGAAACCGAGAAAGCACAGGTTTCAAGGAACGTGCATACGGCCTGACAACCTCCCGCCGACCTACCAAGTTACCGGGCTGATGAACGATTGTCTCTCCGGATAATCTGTGCCGGGATCCGACACTAGGATTTCGGCCACACTTATTTTCGATATCTACTGCATGCAGGAATGCAGGGAGAATACCAGGAACATGCAGGAGTCAGGACCGGATGGTGCGGGCCGGTATACAGCTTTCCCCATTCACAAAATTCATAGGATCCAAATGCAGACACAATGGTATGTCTACAACTTCCGTTTACAGCGTCCGCATCGATTCCCGGGTCCGCAAGATCATCGAGGAAATAAATGATCCCTCATGGCAGGATGAGATCCGTATCCTGATTGAACAGTCTGCCCGGAAAAAACGCAAGGCGCAGATACTGGCCCGGGCCCGGGAAGCGCACCGTTTCCTGGCAGAAGGGACGCCCGCAGCAGAATCCATACGGGAAGATCGCGATGCACGGTAACGTTATTCTGGACTCATCCATCATAGCCGCGATATTTTTCCCGGAGAAGATAACCGAAAAAGCTATTGAGATCGCGGAACGGCATGACTGCATAACGGTGGATCTGGCATACGCAGAAGTTGCGAATGTTGCATGGAAACGGGTAACTCATTCCAGCCAGGATACGGATGCCGTGAAGTCCTCCCTGGACGAGTGCCTCGCATTTATCCGCGAAACCTGCCAGGTAATCCCGGTGCAGGATCTGGTACCGGAAGCGTACAATCTGGCATGCAGCCAGCGAATAACAATCTATAATGCTCTCTTCCTTGCCGGCGCGGTTCAGACCGAATCACTTCTCGTAACTGCAGATACAAAGCTCCATACTGCCGCAAAAAAGATCGTGAAAACGGAACTGGTACGGTGATCTGCCGAGATCGGAAGATTGTTTCAAAAGATCTGGCAGGGATGTTGGGGTAAAAGCACGTCCCGCATCTGACAAAATAAGACATGGACTTTTCACAGTTCATAACGTGAAAAATTAATTTTTTTCTTGACAAATTCCTTGAATCCCGGTAATCTTACCCCATCATTCAAATTGTACCATTATGTTTTCTTGCGGTCAGCCCCCGGATAAATGCACTCACTCGGATAAAAGGTCATATTTATACGACATATTAAGCAGATGATGATATAGAAATTATTTATCAGGAGTTTTCTATTGAGATAAAGAGATATTATCGCGTGATGCCGGGCAAGAAGAGCCACTTTGCGGAACAGTGTTTTTCCGGAAATTTTATAGGTGCTGATATTGGTATCAATGAATATCTCACTCTCAATCTTCCTGAAGCATGGCGTGAGTTCAATAGCAAGTTTATCCCCAGATTCCTGGAAAAAAATCCGGATTTTTCAAAGATCGGCGCGGGTCTTGCATGCGGATCATTGAATTGGAAGACGATCAGAGAATCCGCAGGGCACTCGCAGTTGTACCTTCAATCAAATTTTTCCGTTATCAAATCAATTTCAAACTACTGAAAATCTGATATGAGCAGGGGCTGCCACCTTTTTCAGGCCAGTGCTAAAGATTGGACTCTCACGCCTCTTCCACCGTGCTGATCTGCACGTACAGATCCCCGAAAAACTCATCCTGGACGAGTCCGACTTTCCCGTCGAGCGCAAGGAAAAGGAGCGGAATATAAACGTCGCAGAGCTCCCATTCCAGGTCATCGGCAAGGGCCTGGAGCGTGATCATCCGGTTCGGGAAGGTGTCGAAGGCACAGGTCTCCAGGAGCGTGCAGGCGGCTTCCTGGTAACTCTCCTCGTGGGCAATCG
>JBDKRP010000125.1:0-2844 GCA_039683275.1 Methanoregulaceae archaeon
ATCTCAGGAAAGAATTCAACTCCCAGATTGAGGTCCTCATCACCCCGGACGGCAAGTTCTCGCTCCGGTCGGTCCCGCCCATCTCCCACCTGCTTGCACGGAACTTCAACGGCGGCGGTCACCCCAACGCATCGGGAGGCACGTTCCCGTTCACCTTCACGGACCGGCTCCTCTTCTGGGCGCTCAAACGGAGCCGGCACTTCGAGCAGTTCCTCGCGGTTGCAGAGAAGACGGACGGATAAATCCTCTTCAGCACCTTCTGTTTTCAGATAGTGTCTCTCGTTTTTTGGAAGGCCCTGTTCTGTAAATCCCCCTTTAGTCACTGTCGCAATGATAGGGGGCGCTGCAGCGGAGGGGGCAAGCCGGAGGCGCAGCACCCGTGAGCCTATGAGGTGTACAAAAACTGTGCCGGGAAATACAAAGTTCCCCGGAAACCTGGGGAAAGATTCCGGTGCAAAGGCATCACGATATCCGCCGCGATGTCCCGAAAAGACAAAAAACGTGGTCTGCCGGAATACCTGACAGGCCGTGCACGGATCAGGGCCGGACGATCCGGTGCTCCGCAGTCACTTCACCGACTTCGGCAAACATCGCTGCAATAGGGCAGAGCCGGGAAAGCGTCTCATCGATGATATTTTTCACCATCGCTTCCTCGGCATCTGCTGTTAGTGTGATATCGAGATGAACGTGGTCGAAGAATGCCGGCATGGTCCGTACCCGTGTCCCGTGGATCGCGAGGGTCAGGCCGGAGGGGACAATCCCCTTGTCGCCAAGTGCAAGAAGGATCTTCACGCCGACGCAGCCCCCCATGGAGCCGACAAGGTACTGGATTGGGTTCGGGATATTCCCCCCGCCACCCATGCCGACCGGGGCCTCCATCGGGAACGAGACCCCGGAAGAAGTGCGGGCGGTAAACTGCATCCCGCCGTTGTGTGTCACCGTCATATCGACCGGCTTCCATTCCTTCCGCGACTCGTCCCAGGGAATCTCCGTGCTCATGGAATACCGTTTGTCCCTGCTTGGTCATGAAACCTCAGGGAAGAAGAGCCGGGTTCCTGATTCCGGATTACAGAAAGGAACATTTATTTCGGATTTGAGTCAGAGTAGAATCAGAAGAGGTTCCAATGACAGACTCCCCAAAAGGAAAAAACCCGCTTGCATATCTTGTACTCACCCTGTTTTGCGTATCCATCGTCGGCAGCATTCTTGCCGGGGGGCTGTATTTTGCCATTGACCTTCCGAAGCAACAGGGGATAATCACCCCGGAAAATTCGCTTGACAACCAGTGCCAGCTGGTGTGTTATAACACCTACTCCGGATGTTTCGATACCTGCGATTCCATTCGGAATGGAATCGCAAAATCGAACTGCGAGAGTGCCTGTGCCGACAAGCTCTATGAATGTGAAACTGCCTGTACGGGTTGAAAATAGTGTTTTCCTTTTTTCGGAATATCTGTGGGGGTGGAGTTCTCTCCGTTTTTTATAAAGGAAAATTTTTTTGTGAATTGGGCTCAGAGTAGAATCCGAAGAGGCATTTTTATGACAGTCTCCCTGAAAGAAACAACCCCGCTCGCAGGTCTCGTGCTGTTCATGATTGGTGTATCCGTTCTCGGCAGCATTCTTGCCGGTGCACACTATTTCGCGATTGACCTCCCGAAGCAGCAGATAGCCGCCCCGGAAAATGGTTACGACTACGCGTGTCATAATGGGTGTACTAATACATTCTCCAATTGTGACAGAAAATGCATTTCCATTCCAGATATGTGGGAAAAGTCGATGTGCCACGGAATGTGTTACGCGGCTTATTTTTCCTGTAAAGGTGGCTGTGCAAGTTGAAAATCAGCGTTTTCCTTTTTTCGGAATATCTGTGAGAGCGGGGCTTTCCCCGCACCAGGGTACCGGGAAATTTCCGCCCTATCCCAGGGTAACATTCGATCCTGCGACAAGATCCTGCCAGTAGGTATCAAAGGATTCCGTGCAGAACCCAGCCGTCATAATCATGTCCGGGTCACGGACCGCAAGAATGTCCTTGAACGCTTTCTCGTCCGGGTCAAGGAGGAGAACACGCCCGATCTGGAACTGGTCGAGAAGACCTTCGATATCCGGGATCCGGTCTTTCGGTATGGCAATGTCCCGCTGGTATTCCAGCAGGAGTTCAAGATCCGTGCGGGACGGGTCCGGGAGAAAGAAGAACGCTTTCTTCCCGGCAAGCGCCGCCATGTCCTCTTCCTCAAGGGTATCCACGATGAGGACGTGCCCTGCTATCGTGCAGTCCCGCATCTCCCGCATCAGGGTGCGGTACACCTCGTAGAGAACCGTGCGGAGCTCGTCCCTGTTCCCAAAGTACCGATCCTCGATGCCAAGCGATGACGGGGAAGGTATTGCAAAAAAAGAACCCTTCCGGGTCTTTGCGATCTCGATAGCGTCTTCAAGGACAAGATCCGGGTGGGCAAACATCTCACTTCGGACCGTCTTCTCGTCAAGGCCACCAATGGACTTCAGCCACCGCCCTGCATAGAACGGCCCGCCTGCGCAGGGAAGATCGACGCCCGCTTTTACCTGGGGAACGAGCGTCGTCTCGATCTGGTACGTGGTGAGATCCCCGGCTTTTCCGGTCCTTGTTCCTGCCCACGCTGCGAGGGCCGCGAGATCGGGTTCAGGTGCCGATGACCCGAGTGCCCGTACCGGAAATTTCAGCCGCTTTGCCATGCTGTCATCCTATTTATATTCCGGCTGACTAAAAATTATGTAATGAGCAAGAAACCCCTCCTCGTCACGTGCGGGCTCCCGTACACCAACGGGCCCTGCCATCTCGGCCACCTCCGGACCTATGTCCCTGCGGATT
>JBDKRP010000126.1:0-2203 GCA_039683275.1 Methanoregulaceae archaeon
TGCAGCAGAAGTTCCCGGGAGCTCTGGGCCTCAAGTGCCAGGTCACGGGGCCCGTTACCTTCGGGATGCAGGTCGTCGACAACGATAGGAGGCCGATCTATTACGACCCCCAGTTTGCCGATGTCCTTGGGAAGATGCTTGCCTTGCGGGCCCGGTGGTCAGAGAAGACGATGCGGGAGAGAACCGGAGTTTCCCAGACGCTGGTCATCATGAACGAGCCGTACCTTGCCTCGCTCGGCTCGTCTGTCGTTCCCCTGGATCCGGAAACGGTCCGGTCCGGCTGGCACGATGCTGCAAATCTCCTCGAAGGCGGAATCGGGATTCACTGCTGCTCCAACACGGACTGGGGTTTTGTGATGGATCTCAGGCCCTCGGTGATCTCCTTTGATGCCTACACGACCGCAAACGAGTTCCTTCTCTATCCGGAAAGGATTGCGGAATACTTTGAGAAGGGAGGCGTGGTCGCGTGGGGAATCGTTCCCGCGGAGTACCGGATCTTCTCGGGGGAAACGACAGATTCCCTTTTCGAACGCATGGTCAGGATCAGGAGCCGTCTTCTCGAATATGTCCCGGCAGAGTCCTTTGACCGGCACGCGATGATCACCCCGAGCTGCGGTATCCAGTTTGCAACGGAGGAGCAATCGAAGGGGATCATGCAGGCAGCCGCAGATATTGCGGCCCGTCTCCGTGTACTCGGTGCGGACGGGAAATAATGACGGAACCATTCAGGATTGCGGTTGCCGGGAAGGGCGGCACCGGGAAAACTACCATCAGCTCCCTCCTTGTCCGGAGTTTTGTTGCGCTCGGGGAGACACCGGTCCTTGCAGTAGACGCCGACCCGAATGCAAACCTGCACGAGGCGCTTGGTCTTGATGTCAAAGAAACCCTGGGCTGCATGCGGGAAGAGGCGTTCACGAAGAGTATTCCCCCGGGAATGTCCCGCCATGATTTCATCCGGTACCGGTTCCGTCAGGTCCTCGTTGAAGCGGAAGGTTTCGACCTGATTGCGATGGGAAGACCGGAAGGGACCGGATGCTATTGCTTTGCAAACGATCTCTTAGGAGAATGCATGCGGACGCTGGAACGGGAGTACCGGCTCATTATCGAGGACACGGAGGCCGGAATGGAGCATATCAGCCGGGGCACGGTCGGGAGACCGGATGTACTCCTGATTGTAAGCGACCCCGGGGCACGGGGCCTCCGGACCGCAGCACGGATCCGGGAGATTGCAACCTCGCTGGGACTCGATCCCAAAGCATCGTACCTTGTCTTCAACCGGCAGAAGTCCGTGCCGGGCGGGGACGCGGTCGCCCACGAACCCCCCGTCGCAACCATCCCGTACGATCCGGCAATCGAACAGGCCGATCTTGAGGGTACCCCGGTTGCGGATATCCCCGAAGGGAGCCCGGCCCGGGTCGCGGTGCGGGAACTTGCCGAAAAGATCCTTGCGATGCGGACAGAATCGTAGGATACCTGCAGGATAATTCCTTTGGGAAAAGGATCCACCGGACCAGGGGCACCCTGAGAACCCGGGTATCCTGAAACCGGTTCACTTTTTTTGGTCCGATGCTTATTTTACAAGACGGATAAGGTTCTCCCGTCCCTTCTTTATTTTCTGGATCATGCCCCGGGCATGCAGGCCGTTTAACGCTGAACTGACCGTTGATTTCGGGAGCGCAAGCTGCTGGACGATATCTGACTGGTAGAGTTCCCCCCCCTTTTCTGCGAGGAGGTGAAGGACACGCTCTTCCACATTCCTGAGGTCTGCCTCCGGAACCTGGGACAGGACAAGGGTAGCTGGAGACCCCGTGTCTTCATTACCGGGAGGGGCACGTTCCCGGGCCGGATTCTCCGCAGCATCCGGTCTGGTTCCGGATTTTCTCTTCCGCAGCACGATGAATACCACTGCTCCTGCAAGGGCGATTGCAGCAACTATCCCTCCGATAATAAGGGGGAAAGACGCTCCTGTCTTTGCGAGCGTCACCTGCGGCTCACCGGCTCCAAATGATTCCGGTCCGTACCAGAGGATGCTCCCGTGGGATGACTCTGAAGCAGGGTCTGTCGAGGTCACAGAATACCCGTCCGGGATCCCGACGACAAGCGATGCCCCGGTGGGCAGGTAGAGTCCCCCGGCAAAAGCGTCTCCCATGACGAGGGTTCCTGCATCAGCCTTTGCAAAATTCGTCCAGAGGAAAGAGTATCG
>JBDKRP010000127.1:0-28546 GCA_039683275.1 Methanoregulaceae archaeon
CCTGATCCCATACGGAAACCTTTGTTTCTCTCCGGGTCGAACTACAATCCAGCGATCCCATGAAACTTGCGTCCTGCAGGAAAACCTACAGCCGGGAGACACACCGTGCGGTTTCCCCCGATGTCACCCTGGCAAATTTCGAGCCGAAAGTCCCGGCAACGGGAATTACCCGGGTTGCCGATATCACGGATCTTGACCGGATAGGAATCCCGGTCTTTTCGTGTATCCGTCCGACAGCCGCCGATGGCGCAATCTCTATTTACAATGGGAAAGGTGCAACCCCCACGGAAGCGAGAGTCTCAGCCATCATGGAGGGGCTCGAGCGGTACTCTGCGGAACTCCTGGACCGTCCGGTCGAGATGGCCGAGTACAACCAGATCCGGAAAGTCGAAAATGCCCTCAATCCTGCGGACCTTATTCTCCCGCAGCAGACAAATCCTGAGATGTACATGCCCTGGGTGAAAGCATGGGATCTTGTCAGGGACGAGGAGATCTATGTACCGGCTCACGCAGTATTCCATCCGTTCCCCCGGGGATACCTGCCTCCCTTCCGTACCAATACGAACGGCCTCGCGTCAGGGAATACCATTGAGGAAGCTATCTTTCATGCCCTCGCAGAGATAATTGAGCGCGATGCCTGGTCGCTCGTTGAAGCGAACCGGAATACCGGCCCCCGGATTACGGACGTGAACGATCCTGTCGCATGCGACCTTTTGAAACGCTTTGCCGATGCGGGCGTCGAAGTGGGGCTGAAGAATATCACGAGCGATCTCGGTATCCCGACAATCGCTGCAGTCTCTGATGATACCCGGCTCAGGGATCCCACGCTGCTCACGATTGGAATGGGAACCCACACGAGTGCCCGGATAGCGCTCCTCCGGGCGCTCACCGAAGTCGCCCAGAGCCGGCTCACCCAGATCCACGGGGCCCGGGAAGATACCACTATCGCCGATCTCCGGAAGCGGATGGGGTACGACCGGACGAAACGGATGAACGGGTACTGGTTCGATGCAAAGAGCGGGGTTTCGTTCAGCGATATCCCGTCATTTGACAGCGACGACTTCCTGACCGATATCCGGTTTGCGATAGACCGTATCACGGGGGCAGGGATCCGCAGGGTGATCGTGTATGACCTGACCAGGCCGGAGCTTGGCGTCCCGGTTGTCCGGGTAATCGTTCCGGGACTTGAGGCATTTGCGATGGACGGGGACCGGATGGGAGAGAGGTGCAGGAATGCCCGGGACAACGGTGGTTTTTCTCGGCCCAAGCCTTGACCGGGAATCTGCAGGAAAGATTCTCCCTGCCGATTACCGGCCACCGGTAAAACGGGGCGATATACTCCAGGCTGTCGAGGATGGGGCCTGCGTCATCGGGATAATCGACGGGGTCTTTTTCCAGGACTGTGCCGTCGGCCACAGGGAGATCCTCTCGGCACTCCGGAAAGGAATTGCCGTTGTCGGATCTTCCAGCATGGGGGCACTCCGGGCCGCCGAACTGGATGCCCACGGGATGGTAGGGATCGGCGAGATCTACCGGAAATTCAAAGTACAGGAACTGGAATCCGATGATGAAGTGGCACTTATCTACGATCCGGAATCTTTCATTCTCCTGTCAGAACCTCTTGTGAACATCCGGCATAACCTCCGAAGGGCTGCTGAACGCGGAATAATCGGAAGATCGACCGAAGAAATTCTCCTCAGGGAAACGCACAGGATCTATTTTCCCCAGAGAACCTACCGGAAGATCTGTTCGGCAGCAAAGGGTACCGGGACCGTGCCGGGGGAAGAGGTCGACCGGTTCCTGGCATTTGTCGAATCCGAAGGTGAAGACCTCAAGCGCAGGGACGCGATCCATGCCCTGGAATATATCCGGGACCTGGAAAACCTGTGATTGAAACCGGCGGGAATTACCAAGGTTCAACTCCCCCAGGCACGTCGTGGGAATTTCAGTAATTCCGGCTCAACATCGCGAGGGAGATATCGTCCCCTGACAGGGCCCGGACAGCGGGGGACGAGATACGGAGATGCGGGCAGAAGACAGGGAACTCTAAAATTCTCTTTTTCAAAAACAACATAAACTGATGGTTCCATCACCTTCGGTCATTTCAGGGGCGCTGCGTTTCTTTGAGCACCCGACATAAACCGCTACCCGGGTGAGTCCCACCGGAAAATGGAAAAATATTATTGTTCCACGGAGATCGTGGTAAGTTTTACCGATTCGACACCCTTCTGGGCCATCAGGCGCTCGGCAAGGGCCTTGAGCTGGGTTCCGTCACCCCGTACCAGGATCACTTCCAGGCAGCGCTCGTTCGTCACATGGGAATGAAGGGAGGCCTGGATGATCTCCCGGAATTCGTGCTGGATATCCATGATGGTCACGAGGAGACCGCGCTGGTCATGGTCGTACACGATACTTATGATACCGTGCCGTTCCCCTTTCACATCCGACATCCACTGGTAATAGGTGATATAGGTACGGATGGCATCCCGGATTCCCTCGGATCGCGAGGAGTACCCACGGTGCTCCAGAATCTCGTCAAACTTGGTGAGCAGGTTCTGGGGAAGGGAGATCCCTATGCGGGAAAGATCAGTCTCGTTTGTCATAGAACTACCTGTGAGTGTGATATTACTCACGATTCTTTAATAAGGATTATGGGCTTGCCGACCGGTAATTTCCACTTTGTAGGATCCGGGAAAAGTGAACCAGGAGGATACGCATCATACCCTTCGTTTCATGGGTACCTTCACTCCTTCATGGGATCGTCGGAAATCGTCCGGGTAACAGGGAAAACGCCTCCGCACCCCAATCCAGGCAGACGTTTCCGTGCCTGAAGAAATTCCTTCCGGCATTCGCAGGCCGCGCTGGCGGACCCGGGTATATTGGCAATATCAGGGAGACTGCGGGGTGGGGAAATTCTCCCGAAACAGGTAACTTCTCCAGGAGCCAGAAATCTGCAGCCGTCGCCAGGGTGAACGGGATCCGCGCTCCGAACGGAACCTGTTCGCGAAAATAAGAAATCCTATTGGCAGTGGGGCAGAGGGGGTTCCGCCTCACCTGCTCATGTATCGAATGCCAGGGCATATGAGAAGCAGACTTCTCCCCGGCGAAAAAGTGTTGGGGATATCAGGTAATAAAACGTGTGGAAATGAGTTCCCTGCATTTGATATGGCATATGCACAACCAGGGGGTCAAATCCTCAATTCCATCGTTCCGTATTTCCCGGAACCACACGATTACTTTCAAGGAAGCTGTTCCGGGTTTACCGATACGTTCCATTCCACCTGAAAGTTAATAGATTCCCGGGAGAAATGAATTCCCGGTACACCTATGGACATCAGCGCAAGAAACCGGATAAAAGGCACCATTAAGCTTCTGAAAAAGGGGCCGGTGAATACGGAAGTGGTTGTGGCAGTTCCCGGAGGAGCTGAAATTGTCTCAATTATCACCACCTACTCCGCGGAACGGATGAATCTTGCAGAAGGAAAAGAAGTCTATGCGATCATGAAAGCGTCCGAGGTCATGATCGGAACAGCATAGGCAGGTTTTCCCGGCAGCAGGAATATCAGGAATCTGTTTTTCCTGTATTCAGAACCGGGTTGCAAGAAGGGCATCCAGAAATTCGGACGAGTATCCTGATTTTTCCGGATTGAACCAGACCTGGAGTTCAGGGTTCCCGACAATTGCGTGGATCTCAAGAAGACCGTATTTCCGGATGATAAAAATCTTTCCGGACCGGGTCTCCCGAAGGTATAGATCTTCAGCTCCAAGGAATGCATCGATATCATCCCGGGATACCGGGCGGCTGACCCGGTAGCTCCGGAGGATCCAGCCCGGGTGCGGGGGAACCGGTTCCGGGAACGTCCCGGGCTCTTCTTCCTTGTGCATCATAATTCCGGCCACGATATCCCTCAAAAAATATCTGGGCAGGTACTAGATGGGGGTTGCGGGTATTGAGGATTGCGGATAGACGAGCGAGCTGTTCACGCTCCCGGGGCCAATGCCGGAATACCGAAAAAATTCCTGAAACCCGGAGAAGACGCACGAAACGCTCAGTTCGTATCTGTACTCATACGTTTCCGGTACCCTTTTTATAGCCTGGTTTCTGAGAGAAGGGTAAGAAGGGTAAACCATTCACCGGGATTGGCAGAGAATTCCCGGGACAGAATATGCCACACTCTCTTTGCAGGGGAATCCCGTTTGGGAGATGCGCTCCGGAAGAGGGAATCGCAATGAGGTTAATCCCGCAACTCCCGCGAAAGAAGATATATCCTCCCCGGTATCAGCGATCGTCCGGCAGATCCACCCCGCTCTTCCGGAGCATCTCCCGGTTTCCGGCGAGTTCCTCGTATTGTTCCCGCAATTCCTCCTCGGTCGTCCTGAGTCGTTCGTATGCTGAAAGGAGCTCATCCCGGACGTGTTTCTCATCGGTGATATCAAGAGCCGAGAAGGTCATGGGGGCTTCCGGATTCGACCGGTCGGTGACCGCCCCATGGATGCGGATATCCCGCACGGACCCGTCTTTGCATCTCCATTTCGTCTCGAAAGCATCCGTCACATCCTGGACCTGTGCCTGGGCCCGCATTTTTCCCACGCAGATATAATCCTCATCGTTCAGGTACAGGAACCGGGTATTCTTTCCAAGGAGTTCTTCCCGTGAATACCCGGTTATTTCGCATAACCGGTCATTGACCCGCAGGAAAGTCCTGTTTTCAATCAGGCCGATACCCACCGGAACGGCATGGAATATGCTGGACAGGGAAGCTTCGGTCTCCAGAAGCGCATTTCCGGTCAGTTTCTGCTGAGTTATATCGATGCCGACACCGGAATATACGAGCTCCGTACCATGGTGCACCGGGCTGGATGAGCCATGGAACCAGATCGTCTCTCCGGAAGACTTCACGATCCTGCCTTCAAACACCCAGTCCTCACCGTTCCTTATGGCAGTCTCAATTGAATTTTTGAATTCTTCGCGATCTTCCGGGTGGACGAGTTCCATAAAACGCGGGAAAAAATCAGATAGGTCGTTCGAGATCCCGAGGAGATCATGCACATAGCTGCTCACAAAGTAAAATCCCATACTCCCGTCTGATCTTGCATAGAACTGGAAGACAACACCGGGAATATTCGAGGTGATTTCATCCAGTTGTCTCTCGCGCTCTGCGAGGGCATCCTGATTCCGTTTTTGTTCTGTAACGTCCACACCGATGGTGAGAAGCGCCGGCTTGTTATGGATGGTTATGGGAAGGGATGAGAACAGGGTATGGATTTTTGTCCCATCCTTAACGGTAATCGTAAGAGGTATATTCTCGATCTTTCCTTTTTGGGCCAGGATTGCCTGGAGTTGCCCAAATTCTTCCCGTGAGACAAGCCCCAGGTCAAAAAAATTCTTTGCGTAAATTTCTGCCTCTGAAAACCCGCTCTGGCGAAGAAACGCCGGGTTCACCGAGATAAAATTTCCCGTTACCCGATCGTTTATCATAATAACGTACGGGCTGTTATCGAAAATCGTCCGGAATTTTGTCTCACTCTCCCGGATAAGTTTCTCCCGTTCGGCTAGATCATCGTACTGGGACCGCAGTTCTTCCTCAGCAGCGGTGAGTTGCTCGTATGCGGCCCGAAGTTCGTTCTCGGCCTGTTTCCACTCGGTGATATCCCGTATGGATTCTATTGCCCCGGTGACATCCCCGTTCTGGTTGCGGAGAGGACTTGCTTTTGCAAGAACAACAATTTTATTGCCCCGGGGATGCGGAAGATCGGTCTCTGCGGAAATGGCGTCCCCCGATCGGAATATATTGGTATAATGCCGGGACAGGGCTTCATCAGGCTCAAAGACCAGGTCGATCAGGATCGGACGCGGTTTCCCGTAGAAGGGAACAGCATACGCATACTCACGTTTTCCCAGCATGTCCTTTGCGGGAATTCCGGTCATCTCCTCGATTGCCCGGTTCCAGGCAATGACCTGCCCGTCAGTGTCGATCGCAAATGTTGCATCCGGAAGAAAATCGATGATATCTGCGAGGCGTTTCTCTGATTCAAAGAGAGCCCGCTCTGCTGCGGACCGCCGCACCGCCTGCCTGACTTTATTCTCAAGTTCCGCGAACTGGGAAGCCGGATCGCCCCCTTTCTGGAGATAAAAGTCGACACCTGCGTTGATAGCCTGGATAACGATCTCTTCCCGGCCGCGGCCGGTGAAAATTATGAAGGGTACAGAATTTCCGGATTCCCTCACCCGCTTTAAAAATTCAATTCCGTCCATTCCCGGCATCTGGTAATCGGAGATGATCGCATCATACTTTTTTTGAGAGAGTTTCGGGAGCGCGTCTTCTGCGGATGTGAGAGTCACCACCTCAAATTCCCCGCTTTGCTCCAGGAAAACTTTCCCGATTTCAAGGAGATCGGGTTCATCATCAACATACAGTGCGGTGATCATGCCAGGGATACACTCCGGATTGCGGAAAAATGCCGTAGTACGTATTACAATGATGAAGAGAATCGATACCCTATATATATTTGATTACCAGGGCCTCTCAAAACCAGGTCATTACCGGTATTTCCGGGAGATTCCAGGGATTTTCTCGTTCAGGAATTTTTTGTAGAGATATACAGGGAGTCTCCTGCCATGCGGAACAGAAATGCAAAAATACGAGGAGGCTTCTCCCGATGAATACGGCAGTTTTCTCCGGTTTCACAATCGTTAAATATTCTCCGGGACAACCTGTAATTCACAATCGTTAACACACTGTGCCCGGGGAGGCAGAGAAGCTATGCGTCCAACTGCAGGTTGGAGAAGAAAAGAGGAATCCGAAGTGACGGAAAAGAAATTTAACCTTGGAACAACAGCCCTCCATGCAGGGCAGGAACCCGATCCTGCTACCGGATCCCGGGCTGTACCCATCTACCAGACATCATCGTACGTATTCAGGAATACAGAACACGCAGCAAATCTTTTCGGCTTGCGGGAGCTCGGGAATATTTACACCCGGCTCATGAACCCGACGACAGATGTGTTCGAGAAGCGCATCGCTGCAATCGAGGGCGGTACAGGGGCGATTGCAACGGCATCCGGCCAGGCTGCAATTACGTACGCGCTCTTAAACGCCACCCGTCCCGGAGACGACGTCGTTTCTGCAGACAACCTGTACGGCGGCACATACGAGCTCTTCCACTATACCTTTCCGAAACTGGGACGGAACGTCATCTTCGTGAACTCGGGAGACCCCGAAGCATTCCGGAAAGCGATTACCCCGAGGACCCGGGCGATCTATGCCGAGACCATTGGAAACCCGAAACTGGATGTCCCTGACTTTGAACTGATCGCGAAGATCGCCCATGACGCGGGAGTCCCGCTCATTGTCGATAACACGACCGGTGTCGGGCTCGTCCGGCCCATCGATCACGGGGCCGATATTGTCGTCCACTCGGCAACCAAGTATATCGGCGGTCACGGGACCTCCATAGGCGGCGTCATCGTCGACTCCGGAAAGTTTGCCTGGAACAACGGAAAATTCCCGGAGTTCACGGAACCCGATCCCGGTTACCACGGCCTGAAATACTGGGATGCATTCGGGAATTTCCCGGGCCTCGGGAACGTAGCGTTCGTTTTCAAGATCCGGGTCTCACTCATGAGGGACACGGGAGCGGTCCTAAGTCCCTTTAATGCCTGGCTCTTTATCCAGGGTCTTGAGACACTCCACCTCAGAGTGCCCCGCCACTCCGGGAACGCTCTCGCAGTCGCGCATTTCCTGAGGGATCATCCGAAAGTTGCCTGGGTCAATTACACCGGTCTTCCGGATCATGTCAGCTACGCCCTCGGGAAGAAATACCTGAAAGGCGGCTCCGGACCCCTGGTCTCAGTCGGGATAAAAGGCGGGGAAACTGCCAGCCGTACGTTCATCGACAGCCTGAAACTCTTCTCAAACCTTGCAAATATCGGGGACTCAAAGAGTCTTGTCATCCACCCGTCATCGACCACGCACCAGCAGCTTACCGGAGAAGAGCAGGCAAAGACCGGCGTCACTCCGGATGGAGTCCGGCTTTCTGTCGGGACGGAAGATATCGAAGATATCCTTGCAGACCTTGAGCAGGCTCTTGCAAAGGTATAGGCGGATTCCATGCACCGAGGTTCTGTGGGAACGGTCAAAACCGAGTACCTGGACCTTCCGGGCTCCCTCACTCTGGAGAGCGGGGCACGGCTTCCGAAGGTCACGATAGCGTACGAGGCCTATGGAAAACTGAACCGGGATAAGAACAATGCGATCCTGGTTTGTCACGCGCTCTCAGGAGACGCTCATGCAGCGGGGGTCCATGACGGTGAAGAGGGCGCCGGCTGGTGGGATACCCTTATTGGCCCGGGAAAAGCGTTCGACACCGACAAGTACTATATCCTGTGTACAAACGTCGTCGGGGGATGTAAAGGATCGACCGGGCCCCGCTCGGAGGATCCCCGTACCGGAAAACCCTATGCCCTCTCATTTCCTGTTATTACGATCCGGGACATGGTCAACGCCCAGAAACAATTCATTGATGCGCTGGGAATACCCCAGCTTCTCGCGGTCGCCGGAGGTTCGATGGGCGGCATGCAGGTGCTGCAGTGGGCAACCAGCTACCCGGAAAAAGTGAGAAAAGTGATCGCAATCGCGACCACGGCGTACTCGACCCCGATGCAGATCGCATTCAACGAGGTGGGCAGGAAAGCAATCACTTCGGATCCCGGATGGAATGGAGGGGACTATTACAACGCAAAGGGATACGATTCCCCCGGACCTGCAAAAGGGCTTTCCCTTGCGCGGATGGTGGGTCATATCACCTATCTCTCGGATGAATCGATGCATGCCAAGTTCGGGAGAAAACTCCAGGACCGGGAGACCTACGGGTTTGACTTTTCGACCGAGTTCCGGGTCGAGAGCTACCTCCATCACCAGGGAGACTCATTCACAAAACGGTTCGATGCCAACTCTTACCTGTACATCACCAAAGCTGCAGATTATTTCGATCTTGCGAAAGAGGGATCGCTCATCAAGGCATTTGAAAACGTGACAGCACAATTCCTTGTGATCTCAATCACATCGGACTGGCTCTATCCTCCCTATCTCTCGCAGGAACTTGTCGCCGCACTTGCGGCAAATGAAATCGACGTCCAGTACAGCGAGATCCGATCCCATTATGGCCATGACGCATTTCTCCTGGAAGCAGGCCAGATGAATTACATCATCGGGAGGTTCCTCTCCCATATGGTCGTCCGCGATGTCATGAGCCGGGACGTCCCCACCATAGGGGAAGGGATTTCTATCGAAAATGCGGCGAAACTCATGATCAGCGAGGCCGTGAACCATATTCCGATCACAAACACGGAGGGAAACCTTGCAGGGATTGTCACTTCCTGGGATATCTCAAAGGCGGTCGCGTGCCGGCATCTCACCTTAGAAGAGATCATGTCCCGGAATGTCGTGACTGCAGCTCCTGATGAACCGATCACGGTTGCGGTGCACCGGATGGAGAAGCACAACATTTCCGCTCTCCCGGTTGTTGACGACCAGAACAGGGTGATCGGGCTCATCACCAGTGAAGCTATCAGTACGCTCATCGAACGGTGCCGCTGAAGAAATCGTCTCCTGCTTCACCTTCCAAACGGTCAGCGGGATCATGATCTATCGAAGACAGTATCTTTCCCGGGATCTGCAGAGATTCTCCCTCGCGGGAAAGAGGCAGGTCCGCCAGATCCATTTTTTAAAAAAGGAGGATTCGGGGGAGTCGATGTCCGGGAAGCCTCCCCCGTTCCCGGTCCTGACCAAAAGTTATTGCAGCGCCTCAAAAAAGACCGGCCAGAAGGGATCCTGCTTCGGGATCGCAAGCGGGATTTCGGTCCCGTCCCTCCGGGTCATATACCGCTGGCCCGGATCCGCTGTCACGCTGCCGATAACAGAAGCCGGGATCCCGGCACCGGCCAGTGCGGAAAGTATCTTCCCGGATGAATCGGGTTTTGCTGTTATCAGGCAGGACCCTTCGGCAATTGCGGCGACCGGATCGATAGCAAACGACTCGCATACCATCCGGACTTCATCCGGGTAGATGAACCGGGATTCATCGATCACCATCCCGGTCCCGCTTGCATTCGCGATCTCAAAGAGGCCGCCAATTACCCCGCCTTCTGTTGCGTCGTGCATGGCAGTAACCCCCCCGGCGCCCATAGCGGTCAGGGCATCCTTAACAACGGTCATCTCCCGGGTAAGTGCTTTCGCCCGGTTCACAAGATCCGGGGAATACTTTTGAAGAAGTTCTTTCTCTTTGAGGACGGAAAGAATTCCCGCGGTCTCGATTGCGGGTCCCTTCGTAAGAATGACCGCATCGCCGGGTTGTGCCCCGGCAGGAGTGACGTAATGTCCTTTCCCGGCAATGGAAAAAACTGTGACCCCCCCGATAGTAGGAGCCGCAAAACCCGGATAATAGCCGGTATGGCCGCCGACAATCGCGATCCCGAGATCGACTGCAGACAGGTGGATCGAATCGATGATCGTCCGGAGATCGGCGTCCTCCGTTTCCGGCGGCAGGAGCAGGGAATAGGTCATGAACTGCGGGGAAACTCCCATCACCGCAACATCACTTGCGCCGATGTGGACCGTGTAGTACCCGAACATATCGGGAGGGAGACCCGGGATCGTGAAGATGGGATCTTCTGCAACGATCAGGACGTTTCCGTTTCCGATATCGATAACGCCGGCATCCACTCCGGTCATGGGCGGGACAAGTACCGAAGGGTTCTCCTTCCCGAGCCTGTGCAGGAGGAATGAGGAGAATGTCTCAAAATCTATCTTTCCGATCTTCTTTTCCGGTTCCGGCATGGAATCTTCCTCAAGAGTAGTATAAACAGTGCGGATGTACCTGTCCGTATTACGTATGCAAACGCAGGTACTCCCGGATAAGTTCGCAGAGTTCACGGGCAACCCCGATGGGTTCAGCGCCGACAATGACAGAGACCGGCTCCTTCCCGACCGCCCCGTTCTCGTAAAATACCTTCGGGACTTTCCCTCCGGCAGCCCGTATTACCGCGGCAGCTTTCCAGGGCATCGATGCCCCTTCCTCAGCTTTGATCTCTTCCGGTTCATTTGCCCGGTTGATCATCGCAAAGGCCCAGCCTTTCCTGGCACAGTACTCCCTGAGCCATTCCGAAAATTCCGGCGTGTTCGCAAAATCTATCCCCGCCCTTACCGAAGGATCGACTTTCCGCAGTTCTATCAGGAGACGGGCCATATGGCTCGATGCCCCGAAACGCGGCCGCCCGGAGGCACGGGGCATTCCGGAGACAACCGTTATCCGCCCGTCGATTGCAAGTACGTCGTCGCGGGTTTTCGCCGACGTCTTCGCAAATACCATGTTCGACCGGACTTCCGGGATCATCTTCCCGAACTCCCGTGAAGATTCGAGGATTCCGAGTGCTATCATCATCCTGCCGAACATCTCTATCTCTTCATTATCTGCCATTCTCCGGGTCCCTCCCAGGTACACTGTCAATGTTTGTCACGGGGAACCAATAAGTCCCATCGTTCCTTAGACACCATCATGGAGAAACCAAAGGAAGACCTGAACGCGAAAGTCCTCATACCGCGCGACCTTATTGCGTACCAGGAAGGATCCGTTGTCAGCAGGATGATGGTGTACAAAAAGACCGGTACAATCACTCTTTTTGCATTCGATGCCGGGGAAGGACTCTCGGAACATACCGCCCCTTTTGATGCGATTGCCACCATCCTCGATGGGGAAGCGGACATAACGATAGCAGGAGCTCCGTTCCATCTTAGGGAGGGGGAGATGATCATTATGCCCGCGAATAACCCGCATGCCCTGTACACCCCGCAGAAATTCAAGATGATGCTCACGATGATCCACGAATAAGGGGGATTCCCGGATGACAGTCCCTCAGGAAAGCCTGACTACGGGCTGCCAGGGGGATTCTGCATAACCGGGTTAAACCCGGATTAGTTCATTGTTCCTGGTCAGGTACCGGGATCCTGTTTTCCCGATGCCGGAATTTAGGAGATCCAAAATATTTTACTACTTAGGGCGTCCTAAATACAGTAATGGCGTCCGAGCAGACAGAGGAGTACCTGGAAACCATACTCGATATCGTGGGAAAGGATGGGACCGCAAAGACCTCTGCAATAGCGCGGTGCATGAATGTCGCGCCCGCAAGTGTCACGGAAGCTCTCCAGAACCTCTCGGACAAGGGATACGTCAACTATGAACCGTACCGGGGCGCGACGCTCACCGCCAAAGGTGACGAAATGGCCCGGAGGGTCAAGCGGCGGCACCGTCTCCTCGAAGTTTTCCTCACGGACGTTCTCAAAATACGGGGCGAGAACGTGCACGACGAGGCATGCAAAATGGAGCATACCCTGTCTGACGAGACCGAACAGGCCCTCTGCAAGATGCTCCGCGCCCCCTCACGCTGCCCCCATGGGAGCCTCATCGAACCCTGCAACCGGGAAGTTCGCGATTGCACGGAATGCCTGGCCGGGCATGCAAAGGAATCCACCGGTTCCCGGGACGCCCATCTTCTCCCCGTAACCCAGCTTCCTCCCTGCCGGAAAGGTATCATAGCATTCATCCGGGGAGATGCAAAAATAGTGCAGCGGCTCACGGATCTCGGCCTCACGGTCGGAACGGAAGTCGCCCTTTTAAGGAAATCTCCCGGTGAAGGCCCGGTCGAGATCCAGGTACGCAGGACAAAACTCGCGATAGATCATGCAATCGCGGACGATATTTTTGTCGCGCCCAGAGTGGAGACTCCGGAATGAGCATCTGCCAAGGATGCAGTGGATGTCCCGACAAGGAACGCCAGTCCCGGAACGACCCAAAAAAAGAATATGTGGCAGCGCTCGCGGGCAATGCAAACGTGGGAAAGAGCGCTATATTCAACGAGCTGACGGGAACCGACCAGGAGATCGGGAACTGGCCGGGAAAGACGGTCGAGCGGGCGGAAGGTGTCCTCCAGTACGAAGGAACCCGCCTGCGGATCATCGATCTCCCGGGGATCTATTCGTTTGCAACCCTTTCCGATGAAGAGCGGATTACACGGTCGTTCATTGTCGGCGAACATCCGGATGTCGTCGTCAATATCCTCGACGCGTCCGCACTTGAGCGCAATCTTTTCTTCACGCTCCAGCTGGCAGAGCTCGAATGCCCGCTCATCATTGCCGTCAACCAGAACGATCTTGCTGTGAAAAAAGGGATATTTGTCGATACCGGAAAACTCGCAAAGATCCTTGGCGTCCCTGTCGTAACAACCGTTGCAATCCAGGGAAAAGGGATTGCCCATCTCACGGATGCGATCATCAGAGCAGCCCGATCCCCGCCGAAACCCCATCTCATCGAGTACGGGAAAGAAGTCGAAGAGCGGATCTCCCGGATCACTGCGCTTCTTCCCCCTTCGTGCAAGGGATACCCGCAGAGGTGGACCGCGATCAAGGTCCTGGAGGGAGATCCCGACATGCTCGCAATAGCAGAGGAATGCGCTCCGGCGATGATTCCTGTTGCCCGGGAATGCGCCCGGGAACTCGTGGCGATACACGGCGAACCTGCAGGAACGGTCCTCTCCGGGGAACGCTATCATGCCGCAGAACAGGTAGGGCAGGAGGTGATGTCGTTCGGCTCCCCGGACGAATATCCCGACACCCTGACCGAGAAGATTGACCGGCTCGCACTCCATCCGGTGTTCGGGTACCTCCTCCTTGCGCTCGTCCTCGGGGGTCTCCTTGTCTGGACATTCTTTGTCGGCGCCTGGATCTCGGAAGTCCTGACGCACCTTCTCTCCGGCATCGCCCCGGTACGGCCGCTCGTCTCCGGTTCCGTCACCGACATTGTCTTCAACGGGGCATGGACAGGTTTTGTTGCAGCGGTAACACTCATCATCCCCTATGTCGTCCCGTTCTATCTCTTCCTGTCCCTCATCGAGGACTCGGGATTTTTAACCCGGGTCTCGGTGATGCTGGACAAGGGACTGCACAGGCTCGGCCTGCACGGGAAGGCGATCATCCCCCTCATTCTCGGGTTCGGGTGCAGCGTCCCGGCCTGCCTCTCCTGCCGGATTATCGAGTCTCCCAAGCAGCGGTTTCTTGCAGCGTTCCTTGTGACCATCGTTCCCTGCTCGGCACGGACGGTTGTCATCCTCGGGGTAGTCGCGGCATTTGTGAATGTCTGGTGGGCAATTGCGCTCTACCTGATCGATTTCATTATCATAATCATAGCAGGAAGGTTTGCGTTCCGGGTGCTTCCCGGTGAATCGGTCGGCATGATCATGGAGATGCCGGAGTATCATATTCCCTCCCCGAAGATGTCCCTTACCCAGACCTGGTCCCGGACAAAATCCCTCGTCTGGATCGTACTTCCTTCGTATATCATCGGGAGCATCGCCATCACCGCAGCGTACTCGGCAGGGCTCCTGGACCCGGTTAATGCAGCGCTCTCCCCGATCACGGTAGTCCTTCTCGGCCTTCCTGCGGTCACCGGGATCGTCTTCCTGTTCGGCATTATCCGTAAGGAGATGACGATCCTCACCCTTGCAGCGCTCTTCGGGACGACGATCTTCTCGACCGTCCTTACACCGGTCCAGCTCATCGTCATTGCGCTCGTCACGATGCTCTATATCCCCTGCATCTCGACAATCCTCGCGCTTGCAAAGGATTTTGGCTGGAAAAAAACGCTCGTCATCTCTGTTGGAGAGATCGCAATGGCTATCGCAATCGGTGCGATTGCCTTCCGGCTCCTGAGCCTTTTCATGTGATCACCATCGATCACCGGTTTATGGCATTATTTTCCGGGGCGGGAGGACCGGATCATTGGGACTCATCAGCCCGGGTTCTTGCCTCGCACATGTGCGAGGCAAGCTGCTGCACGGGAGACGGCCAGGAAAACTATCCTGATTGCAAAAGGTTTCGTTCCATGAACAGCATATATCCATAACGCGTGGATAGTGGGAAGGCGCCTGTGATAACCGTAATTTTTCCGGACAATAGCCGGAGAGAAATCGAGGGGGACGGAATAACCGGGGAAACCCTCCTCCTGAATCTTGGCCTCAACCCGTACGAGATTATTCTCTCCCGGAACGGCTGCATGATCACGGAAGATACCCGGGTTTTTTCTGGCGACGAGATCCGGCTTATCGCCATCGTGCACGGGGGATGAATGAAAGGGAAAGGAAATGCGCAAAGCCTGAACAGGGTACTCGCCCCCACATGCGGGATATGCGGGAAAACGCCCGTTTATTACAGCCGCGTTTCCGGGACGCATCTCTGCGACGAACATTTCCTTTCGTGGTTTGAGGATTCAGTCCGGACCACTCTCTGCGATTGCGCCATGGTTGAAACCGGGGACGTGATAGCTGTCGCCCTGAGCGGGGGAAAGGACAGTTCCGTTCTCCTGGAAGTCCTGCACCGTATCTTCAGAGGGGAGAAGATGGTAAAACTCGTGGCGCTTACCGTGGACGAAGGAATTACAGGATACCGGGAAGATACGGTTTCTGCAGCAGTACGGCTTGCCGCTCGTCTCGATGTTCCCCTGCGCACCATCGCGTTTTCCGATCTCTTCGGGGAAACGCTGGATGCGCTTGTCCCTGGCCGTGAACAGGTGGCCTGCTCGATCTGCGGGACGCTCCGCAGGCGGGCCCTGAATATCCTTGCCCGGGAAGAAGGCGCAACAAAACTGGCGACCGGCCACTGTCTCGATGATGAGTCCCAGTCGGTACTGATGAATTATCTCCGGGGGGATCTCACCCGGACCTTTGCACGGCTTCCCAAAAGGGTACTGAACTCTTTTGTGCCCAGGATAAAGCCCCTCCGGTATATCTCGGAGCGTGAAGTCGTGGTATACGGTATGCTCCGGAACGTTATCCTTCCCCTCCCGGAATGCCCTTACACACAGTTTGCCCTTCGGGGGGATGTCCGGAGGATGCTTGGCATTATGGAGTACCGGTATCCCGGGACCCTGATGAAGATCCTGCGGGGACAGGAGGAACTTGTGAAGACGCTCTCTGCCAGGCAGGACTCCGGAACTGTTTCAATCTGTCCTGAATGCGGGGATCCCTCTTCGGGAACACTTTGCGCCTCCTGCACGCTTCTCAATTCTCTTGGGATACGGAAAAAGTAGTCCCGGGATTTTCCGGAAGAGATCTTTCTTCACAGAATTGTTCCGGATTTGAAGAGCGGAATGGAACGGCAGTCAGGCTGGAGGGAATTGAGAAAATACCCTATAGTAAAATTACTCATCGTCTCCGGCCGGGCCGTCTTTATCCTCTTCATAGGTAAAAACGTCGTCTATCCCGACGTCAAAGGTCCGGGCGATCCGATAGGCAAGCTTCAGGGAGGGGGAGTACTTGTTCTTCTCCATCGAGATGATGGTGTTCCGGGTCACTCCGACAAGCTCTGCGAGTTCCTCCTGGGTCATTTCCCGCTCGGCGCGGAGCACGCGGATCCTGTTCTTCATGGGAAACCCTGCGAATCAATATTTTCTGTCGTAATAGAGATAAAATGCTCCGAACGTTGCGAGAAGCGCAACAAGGGAAAAACCAATAGTCATGCCCGCAATACCGTTCCGCTCGTTCTCCAGGAACGCTTCGCGCCGGAACTGGTAATATTCCATTGCTTCGGTTTCGTTCATGGATTTGATATTTTTAATCGTTGTCGAACGGATCAGGTTTGCCGGTGTTTCCGCGCCGCCCGGTTTGTACAGGTTGATCACCATGGAATTTGTCCCGTCGTCATTCGCGTACACGCTGCCCGTGATCTTCGGGCTCAGGCTGTCGCTGATCATGAAGGAGTAGAGAATAACCGCAGCGATAGCTCCCGCAATAACCGCAAGCTCAAGGGTGCGGAACGCAGCCTTGGAACGGACTTTGCCCTCGCGTTCGTCGCAGATCACTTCCTGGACGTTCCGCCGGCAGGCAAAGATAACGATTATCCCGAGCGGGATCGCGACGACCGGCACGAGAAAATTCCCTGCTGCAACCGACCACCCGATCATTGCTGCGACCAGGATAGAGACCGCGAGCGTGGAGGCCAGGTAGGTGAGTCGTTTCATGAGCTGTCGCTCCCGATGGAAATCATTCTCGAACCGGACAGGTTACCCGGTACAGGGGTCTGGGTGGTCCTGCCGGAATAATCCTTGCTGATAGTTACCTGGTACTCACCAGGGCTGAAGACGTAGGTCTCCAGCCGGAACGACCAGAGATTCTCCCCACCGGTCCCGTTCACAACAGTTACCATCCCGCCGGCTCCCGAGAATACAGCGGTTCCCGAAAGAGTTCGGTTCCCTTCCGATTCCTTTGCATCGACGGTGAAATTATAATTTGTTTCAAAGGACCCGGGAATGACCTCCACCAGGATATCCTCCCCTGCCGGAAGGCTGGTTGTTCCCGTCAGCATATACACATTATTTACCCGTATATCAGGAAGCGCATCTATCGTGATAAAATCCGGTGAGGCCCCGGGAGCCCCGGTCCCGTTCTGCAGTGCGGCGGGTGGCAGGGGAATAGCGAATTCCGAAGTTGCAGGGGGAACTCCCGCATCTGAACCGGTCCCTTCCGGATCTGCATGAATGCTGAACCGGTACCGCCCCTGTCCCGGCGTCCCGTTACCGGGCAGGACGGCCCACCGGTTTACCCCCTCATTCCCGGTAAAAACAGTGGCTGTGCCCTGAAGTTCCGGAGTGCCGTCAGCAGTCCCGTCAGTCACCGGTTGTATGCTCCACGCAAGAAGAGTCCCAGGTGCGAGGCTTGTAATTCCGGTAATTCTCAGGGTGCCCGCCGGGGTCTTCTGATCCGGGGGATTTACCCGGATAAAGAGCTGTACGACACGGTTTTTTTTCCGGATTGTCCCGGCGCCGGAATGTTCATCGCCCAGCGTGAAATGCGCATAGGTAATCGGTCCGCTTTCGACAAAGGTGGAATTTTCCTGTATGAAGGTAGTCGGTGTAAGCGAGATCGTGTAATCGGCAGGCTGCAAATCAGAGATATCGAAAACCGCTCTCCACCGGTCCCGGCCCCCGTCTCCCGTAAGAGGCATCGTATAGGCTTTTGCTTCCGACCTGCCGGTAAGATTTCCCGGCGTCAGGGAACCGGGGGAGGCGGATACCTTTATGGAAATGTCAGCGTTTTCCGGAAGTGCGCTTGTCCCGGTGAGGATCATCATGTTATTCTGATCAATACTGAGGTCAGTAATGGGATCCATCGTTATAGCAGGGGACAGGTACGGGAAGGGGAATGAACTCAGGCAGATACCCACGAACATGGCGACAAGGACCAGGGCAGCGATGATCCCTGCCCAGGTAATATATTTCTTTTTCATACGGCCTCGATGTAATATATTTTGTGCATTACGTGAAAAAATTTTATCTTTGACCCGGCATCTCCCTCCGGGGATTCTTAACTGGATCACCGGAGGATGACTCGTATCGGCCCGGGTTCCGGACGCTGCGGAGAGTCATGAATTTTACTGTTTCGTGAAAATAAAATCAGATCTCCCTTCCCCGGATATACCGGTCTATCTCAGGGACAGGTACATGTATCCTGCGGGATCGCCGATAACAATGTGGCCTGATCCGGGATCTTCTTTCATTTTCATCGCGATGGCTACGTACTTCCCTGCGACGAGTTTGTTCGTGTCGATGGTAAGCGATACCTTGTTCAACGTGCCCTTTCCTTCTGTCACCAGGTTATTTTCCATGATGCACATCCGGGAGCTCATGTCAAGACCGGTCGGGGGTGTTCCTGTATCCGGCCTGATCTGCCAGAACAGGTCCGTGCCCGCGGGAAGGCTGGTTGTACCGGTGATGATGAGCGGACCACCGATCTTCCTGATCCCCAGGGGATCGAATTTTATGACCGGAGCGGAAGCAACCGAAGCAGGAGTGGGTTGTGCAGTTTTCAGCAGTGCCGGCCCGGTTGTTGCCCCCGGTGTAAATGCCGGGTCAGCAGCAGGGTTTTCACTCCGTTTTTCATTTGTAGCGGTCACCTGGCCGGGAGTCGATTCCAGGCAACCGGTGATCGCAATGGTTGCAGCGACGATGAGTACGGCGAGGCAGGCGAGCATGAGACCTGGTTTCTGCCGGGTTTTCATGGTCTTCCCAAGCCTCGTTTAATACGCCGCTTTCCTGCGATAGCAGAGAGAGAAGCCAATGTTTTCACGGATAATTTCCGAAAGGGCCAGTTACGAAGGAACGCTCCCCGGTCAACTCCGGGATCTTTCCAACATGCTGTCATGCTTCCTCCTGAACAGCCTTTTCATGCGGCTCTCATTCCACCAGGGGGAGATCAATTGCCGGATCCGGTTCCGGATACTAACGAACCGGAACATTTCGCTGCGGATTCCCTGATGTTGCGGGGACCTTCTCCGTTTTTCCCGGGTCCCGGAAAAAATGGTGGGATGCCTTCTCCTGGTGTGCATGCCTGCCTAGTTCACGGTAAACCGGGCTGAACCAATCGGCCTGCCTATCCTGAGATCCCGGGTTCCGGGATCGCCTTTCACTTCTCCGACAATGACGACGTACTCCCCCGGCTTGAACTGATCCAGGTCGACAGCAAGCGATACCCGGTTAGCAGTGCCATTCCCTTTCGTTACCGGGTTATTTGCCATAATACCCGTTGCATTCAGGTCAAGGTTAGCCGGGATTGTTCCCGTATACGGCATGATCTGCCAGATCAGGCTGACCCCGGCGGAAAGGCTGGTCGTTCCGGTGATGAGGAACTGGTCCCCGGCTTTTTTGTCGCCGATCGCTGTTATGCGGATGTAATCGTCTTTGGTAATCGTTGCCTGGACCGCTGTGTCCGTGGCAAGGTAGTCGCCATTCAGTGTGAAGGATGCGGTCGCGTTGGGGGCGCCCGTCCCGGAACCCGTTTGTGCAGGATCATCGTTCATCCGGCTGACAGTAATCGTCAGCGTGCCAGGTTTCAGGATGGCAGTATCAACCGGAGCGGAAAACCGGTTTATTCCGCCCGTGCCTGTGCGCACCGTGGCGTCTCCGGCATAATTACCGGCCTGTACCATCAGGATCGTCCCAACCGGAAGGTTTGTCGAACCGCTGACGATCAGGAGATCGCCGGTTGTTTTGCCGGCGACCGGATCAATTTTGATGTAATCCCCCGTATTCACGGAAGTCGTTCCCTGTTTTAAGGTGAACAGGACAGACCCGGATACAGCTCCCTTCCTGTAATCACCCTGGGAGATGTCCCCGGCGCTTGTCGATATGGTGACGTTGTACTCCCCGGGCAGAAGCACGTACGTATCCATTGCATACGAAACGCGATTGGCATTGCCCGTCCCCTTCGACACCCGGGAGTTGGCCATGGCCCCGGTGAAGGTTCCTGACTGGTCGGGATCCGTTAAGAGAGATGCCGGCGTGACCTCCCACAGGACTTCAGTACCGACAGGAAGACTTGTTGTCCCGGTGACAAGGAACTGGTCTCCGACTGACCTGTCGCCAATTCCATTGGCATGGAGGTAATCATCTTTGGTGATTGTCGCTTTTACCGGAGTCTCCGTTGTAAGGTATTCGCCATTCAGTGTGAAGGAAGAAGTCGCGTGGGTATCACCCTTCCGGTAATCTCCCTTTTCCAGGTCGCCGATCCAATTGGTGACCGTGATCTTCGTTGTGCCGGGTTCCATCGTCGTGGTATCGACTGGAGAGGAAAACAGGTTTACCCCGCCCGTGCCTGCGCGAACCCTCGCACCTCCGTTCGTGTTGCCTGCCTGGACAAGGAGCTCGGTTCCGGCCGGAAGATTTGTTGTTCCCGTGATGATCAGGAGATCGCCGGTTGTTTTGTCGGCGACCGGATCAATTTTAATATACTGTCCGGATGCCGGGCCCGGGTGAAGGGTGAATTCCCAGGTGCCGAACGGTTCACTTGTTGAAAAGTTACCCTTTGCCATATCGCCCGTGAACACCGAAACGTTCACTCTCATTTTTACCGGGTTTAATGTGGACGTATTCACATCCAGGGACCAGGTATTGGTACCACCAGTACCCGCGATGACGTCTGCACCTCCCGCGGTTCCGCTGAACACACCATCTACTCCAGACTCCGGCTCGAATGAGGCCGGCTCGATTTGTACCAGGAGCTCCGTTCCTGCCGGAAGGTTCGTTGTCCCCGTAACAGTGAACAGGTCGCCTACGTTCTTATCGCTCACCGGGTCAACGGAAATAAACGCTTTTGCAAACGAAAATCCCGTGACCATGCCGACGCATACTGCGACGACAATAATTGCGGCAGCAAGGAAGCTGCCGTACATGAGGGTCTTCTGTTTCATACGGCCACAATGCAATATATTTTTGGCATTATGCATAAATGTTTTGGCTAAGTGCACAATTATTTGTGCAACTGAGCCAGGATCCATTTCGTACACCAGGTAGCCTTCACCAGAGCCCCAAAAAGGCCTGTTTCAGGGTTCCCAGGTACTGGAGGTCGATCCAAAAAAGGAGGGGCGGGAAGGGGCCTCTATTTCTGCAGAAAAATACCCTTATTTCAGCCCCTGATTTTGTTGTATCCCGATTTAAACGGTTGAATTTTTCACTTGGGGAATAATTCGGATCCTGGTACGGGAAAACCGGACAAATTCAGGATTCCGGGTTCAATTCGGGCTTATTTTGGGATAGGGAGAATCAGGATCCTTATGGGTCACCTTCCGGTCTTTTCGGATCGCCAATAACCGGAATTGTTGCATAATAATCAGGGAATCCGGATGAACCAATGACTGCGCGGTACCCGCATTAATCCGGGTCCTCTATTACAACATCCACGAATGTCGTGAGCTGCGTCTCCAGCTGGGGGTCGAGGCCCTTCTCGGTAGCAAGGAAAATCCCGGAGACATCAAGCAGGCGAAGCTTGTTGGTAACAAAATGAATGAACTTCGAGATATTCGAAGAAGACAGGTAGATAAGCAGGGTACTGATAGAGTCAAAGAGGATGCAGATTTTCTTTCCGGAGTGATCCTTCAGGACTCCAGTGACCGCAATCCCCGGGTCCGTCAGGTTTGCGGGATTATTGACGTACCTGACAACGCCGGGTATGTAATCTGCGGAACCAATCGAGTAACGGGTCACGGCATCGATGAGGAGATCGGAAAGACAGGGGCGTTTGTCCGGGTAGAATGCTTTCCACTGGTCGGTTGTTCCCAATACTTCAGATTCTTTCATCCCACTGTAGTGTTCAAGAGCCCGATTCCAGGAGAGGATGCGATGATCGGTATCGACGACAAACTGTAATGCAGGCGATCCGTTCAGGAGGGTGTCCAGCCGGGCTTCTGTGCGGATAAGCGCCTGAAAGGGGAAAAACGCTATCACTGCTGCGCCAACGCTCACCAGAAAAACCATCAGCAGGGATATCTGCCACATTACGTTTTCCGGATAAAACCATTGTCTCCCCTCTTCAAAAGCGGTGGTAATTGCATACATCGCCATAAAGACAAGGAGCAGGGCAAGGTACAGGTTCGTTCCCGGGGTTTCCTTCAGGGGGCTTCTCATATCTGATCCTCACATTTTCCAACCTGCCTGGAATGGCCCCTGAACCCGGATTCCAAATCACCGGAATGTTTCCTGAACCAATCTGCGGCTCGTAGATGAAACACTGTATTATTATAAAAATAATTCCTGCGGATCAGGTGATATCTCCGGGAAAAAATTATTGTAAGGAATGATGACGCGATCAATCCGCCATTTTTCGTTCGCGTCGGACCTGACGTACCAAACCCACTTAATCTCCCGCGCCGGAACGACCCCGCGACTGCGGGCCATTAAACGATGATCTGGTTATTTGCTGTGGATTCCCGGTTCCGAAGGGAGACCGTGCGTCAGCGGTTGAACAGGGAATTGTAATGGCCGGATATATCTGTTACATACTACAGCACAGAATATACAGCTAAAATTATAAATAGTATGGAAAGAAAGTTCCTCGTACCTGACCCGGGTGGCTCACAGGTCTCCGGGAAGGGAGATGGGGTAGAGGAAGTGATCGAATCATGGCACAGGCAGAACGGACCAATGGCTTGGGACCATTGCCCCGGTATATTATGCCGGACAGATCCGAACCCAGGTACAAGCAGATCCTGGGCGAACTGGAGGATCAAAGAAGAGCCCAGATTGGGGGAGCTCATTACTATATAAAATACGACCGGGATTGGTGTGCACTCTGCAAAATTACACCCGGTGGAAGGGAAATCTTCTTCCACGAAATTGTGGAGCACACGAAATACGGGATATCTGAAGAGGATATCGAGGAGTCCGTGAAACTGGATATTGGTATTTTTTCCCTGCCCGGACATTATCATATCTCCCCGGTTATAGAAAAGAAACTCCGGGCATTGTTCGATACTGAATAACTCTTTTTCATAACCAAAAGAAAGGACTGCAGAACGACTTTACTTTGGGGATTGCAGCCGCCGCAGGTATCAGTCCCTGCCCGCAACATCCCCCTTTACCCAGGCCCGGAGTTCTCATTTCCCGGTAAAAGCATTGAGCGGGATTCATACTCTACAGATTTCCTGCCCGGTGAATGCGTTTTATCGCAAGCGCTGCCGGATCAGCTGACACCGGGCGGATACGGGCCTGACCTGGAGAATTCACCCATTCTGCCAGATCCGGTTTTCCGGATCTCACCGGAAACCCCCTTTGCACCGGAAGCCCGTTAAGGCCTATTTCCGGGATCCGGGGTAGTACAGGTCAATTTCGGGGTGCCGGGAAGATGCCTCCGTTTCGGCCGGAAAATGCCTCAATTTCAGCCCCGGATTCCCATACACCCTGAATAAAATCGTTGAATTTTTCACTTGTAAAATGATACGGGATCCGGTACGGGAAAACCGGATAAAACCTGGAATCCCTACCTAATCCGGGCTTATTTTGGGTTTGGGGAAACAGGGTTTTCCGGTGATGGGGGACATATGTACCGGAATCGATCCTTCCGTTACCCTATTTCCGGCAACTGCAGGATATCCCGAAACCTGAAAATCAGGGATGTTTCCCAAAGTTCCGGTTATAATAATCAATTCCTTCAGGAGTAATAATATAAACGTTGCCGATTTTTTCCGTGGTTTTCCGGGCATTTTGAATGAGTCGATAATCCAAAAGAATTCCCAGGTGTTCAACGAGATCCCGGACATCCATATCTGCAAACGTGCTGTGTATTACGCCCAGGGTTACCGGAGCGGCACGATTTCCCGAACCCAGTCTGAAGATGGTCTCCAAAACCCTATCCTGTTCCCTGGTCAGCAGCATGAAATCACAATCTCCGGTTTTCAGGAGGACATCTGAACCCCCTTCCTGAGTCTTTGATCATTTGTCTTTATCAGGTACCATCATTTCTCATCATCCTGAACAACAAGTGAAATGATCATCCGGGATCATCCAAAATACTGTTCCCCATCGTCCTGAAGGAACACTTCACTATCTTCCCTGATGTGACGACCATGAATCCGTTGCGGGTACCCGGCACGCAGCCGGTTGATCAGGTCAGGCGGATCGGTGCTCACGGGTATATTGAGTTTCCCGGCCGCTTCCATGATGAGAGGAATCGAATCCAGGAGATCGGATTCCGCTTTCAGGGTACAGAGAGATTGTGCGTCAATCGTATGAATGAAGAGCAGGATTTCTTTTGCAAGCGGAATGTTTCCCCCGGCGGTTTTTTCAATGGTACGGATATTTCCTTTTGAAGTGTTGAGAAGATCCGCAATCTGCTGTTGTGTCATCCCTTGTGCACGGTAGCGCACTATCTCTTTCTGCCGTTCGGTCAGCAGCTTATTTGCCCTATGGATTATCATTCTAAAATACCGGCGTCGGTTAACGATAATGAACCATATGGTTACGCCCGGTCCCGGAAAAAGGAGACTGTATTTTATCCTCATGTCACTGTTATGAATCCTTTCCGCAGTACTGTGTCCGACCCATAGGCATTCGTGACGGTAAGGTTGATAGTATAACTCCCGGGCATTTTGTAGATACAGGTCGGGTTCTGTTCCGTACTGTCGAGGGTCCCGTCATCGTTGAAGTCCCATGCCCAACCGGTCACCTCCGGACCTGTTGAGGCATCTTTGAACTGGACTGCAAGGGGACCCGTTCCTGAGGTCCGGTTCACCGCAAATCTTGCAGTCGGGATGCCATTGGACACGGTTATGAAATCTTCTTTTGAGGTTGCAGCAGATCCAAGGGAATTCGTGACTGTGAGGTTCACCGTGTAGTTGCCATACTGCCGGTAGACACAGGTCGGGTTCTGTTCCGTACTGTCGATGATCCCGTCGTTGTTGAAATCCCATGCCCAGCCGGTCACGTTCGAATCGGTTGTGGTATCCTGGAACCGGACCGTGAAGGGCGGGACACCTTCCGTACGGTTTGCGGAGAAATTTGCAGCCGGGGCCAGGCGGATTACCTGAATATACTCTGTACGGGATGCCGTTTCAGATCCATAGGCATTTGTGGTGGTGAGATTGACGGTATAGTTTCCCGGCAGCTTGTAAACACAGGTCGGATTCTGTTCCGTGCTGTCGATGGTCCCGTCATCGTTGAAGTCCCATGCCCAGCCGGTTACCTCCGGACCTGTCGAAAGATCCGAGAACCGGACTGTGAAAGGAGCGGGCCCGGAAGTCTGATCAGCCATAAAATCCGTGAGAACGCCGTTTGTCACCGTTACAAGACCTGCCCGGGTTGATGTATTCGACCCGTAGGCATTCGTGACGGTGAGATTGACGGTGTAGTTCCCAAGCATTTTGTAGACGCAGGTCGGGTTCTCTTCAGTGCTGTCGATAGTCCCGTCATTGTTGAAATCCCATGCCCAGCCGGTTATTTCCTGACCGGTAGAATTGTCGGTGAACCTGACAGTAAGCGGGGGAATACCGGTTACGTTGGCTGCACTGAATGCAACAATGGGCGCAAGGGTGCCGACCCTGATAAAATCAGCCTGCGAGCTTCCATTCGATCCAAAGGCATTCGTTACGGTGAGGTTGACGGTATAGTTTCCCGCCAGCTTGTAGATGCAGACTGGACTCTTGTCCGTGCTGTCGATAGTCCCGTCATTGTTGAAGTCCCATGCCCAGCCGGTTATATCTGAACCGGAAGAGGTGTCGTTGAACTGGACTGCAAGCGGAGGGAGACCGGTCATATTGTTTGCGGTGAATGCAACGACCGGAGCCAGGCTGCCGACAATAACGGTATTATTCCGGGAAATTGTTTTTGTCCCGAAGGGATTCGTGACCGTAAGATTGACCGTGTAATTGCCCGGCAGTTTGTAGATACAGGTCGCGTTCTGTTCCGTGCTGTCGATAATCCCGTCATTGTTGAAGTCCCAGGTCCAGGCGTATATTTCCGGACCGGCTGAAGTGTCGTTGAACCGGACTGCAAGCGGAGGGAGACCGGAAGTTGTATTTACCGAGAAATCAGGATCCGGCATAACTGCGTTTGCCCGGACCGTAACGGGTGTCGGGAAAACCTTCGTAGAGTTGCCGCCAGGGTTTTTCACGGTCAGGGTGACGGTATAATTCCCCGGCTTCAGGTAGGTATACCGGGGACTCACCTGCATAGAGGTATTGCCGTCCCCAAAGTCCCAGAGACCGGACGATATTGAGCCGGTCGATTGGTCGATAAACTGGACCGTTAAGGGAGCGATGCCAAGCGTTGTATCGACCGTGAAGTTTGCAACAGGTGCCGGGGGCAATATCGTAGTCGTTGTCAGGTATCCTTCGCGAACCCTGCCTGCCGATCCTCCGCCATTCGTTACGGTGAGGCTCACGGTGAATGTTCCATTCGTGAGATAGGTATGAACCGGATTCTGCACGGTTGCATTCGTGCTGTCCCCGTCGCCGAAATCCCAGGACCATGCGGTTGGCGAACCGGTCGAAGTATCGGTGAACCGGACAGCGAGCGGAGTTAACCCGCTTGTCACATCAGTGGTGAAGTCTGCAACAGGAGGCCGGTTCGAGAGCGCGTAGAGTTTGTTGTCGTTACTCCCGATGCAGACGATCTCTCCCGAGACGGCAGGTGATGAATACAGGGCGGTCCCGACCGGGTAATCCCAGATGAGGCGGCCGTTCGTGGCGTTGATGGCATAGAAATTCCCGCCCGCATTTCCTGCGTATACAATCCCATCCGCGACGAAGGGTGTCGAATCGACTTTGTTACCGGTTGTATAGGTCCAGAGCGCTGATCCGGTCACGGCGTCGCGGGCATAGATATTCCCGTCGCTGCTGCCGATGTAGACCCTGCCTCCCGCGACTGTGGGGGAGGAGAGAACCGTGTTTCCTGTTGTAAATTTCCAGACGACTGCACCGGAACCTGCGTCAAGAGCGTACACGTTGCGGTCGTAACTTCCTATGTAGACGAAGCCATCCGCAACTGCGGGCGAGGAGAGAATTGTGTTTCCGGAGGTATAGTTCCAGACCCGGGTGCCCGTTGTTGCGTTAATGGCATACACGTTATGGTCGTAACTGCCGAAATAGAGGGTTCCTTCGGAAACTACCGGAGACGAGTGCAGGAAATTTCCGGTCTTCGCGCTCCAGAGTAGCGTTCCGGAATCTGCACTGATCGCATAGATGGTGCCATCTTCGCTCCCTGCGTAGACAACCCCGTCTGCAATTGCCGGTGATGAGGATATACCGGAACCGGTTTGGTACGTCCAGACGGGAGTCCCGGTGCCCGTGCTGATTGCGTAGAGAACCCGGTCCCCTCCACCCACGTAGACGATCCCATCCGAGACTTTCGGGGACGATGAGATGTAGCTGCCGGTCTGGTATTTCCAGACAAGTGTTCCGGAATCCGCGTTGATGGCATAGAGGTTCCCATCTTCGCTGCCGACGTATACGATTCCCCCAATAATTGCAGGGGAAGAGGAGACAGCGCTCCCGGTTGTGTAGGTCCAGACCGCGTGGCCCCGGACGGGTGACATGCTGGCATCTGTCGGTTGCAGGGTTGTTCCGGTGCTTTCATTCACGGTACTCTCTGCGGAAACCAGGGCTCCGCAGATCAGGGAGACCACCAGGATCGCGAGGATTGCCAGCCGGATGACGTGTCCTTTCATAGACTCACCGTCTCGGCCTGAGCGGGTCGAGAGACTGTCTCTTCTTTCTCCGGTAGAGAACGATTCCCGTGATAACAATAACGATTCCCGCGATACCGCCGATCATCGCAGATTTGGAATTCAGTCCTTTCGGCAGAACGGATGACGGGGCAGCGCCTGCGGAAGTCTGCATCGCAGCAACCGGGACCGAAGTTGTCTGTGCAGTAGTAACCTTCGCGGTCACGGTATGGACCGGTACTGCGGTCGTCACCGCTGCTGCCGGGACGGACGTTGCCTTTGTTGTCGGCGTTGCAGTTGCGGTTGCAGCGCTCCCAACCCGGCTTGCGACCGCGAAATACGAGAACCCGGGCGTTGTCGCGGTGAAGTAGTACGTGTTGCCATCAAGGTGATCGAATTTGGTCGGGAGTTCGGTCCAGGCGCCGTCATGGTTCCGGAGCATCACGATATCGGCCGGGGTCAGGCCGTAGGATTTCATCCAGGTCCCGTCCAGCGCGAACGTGATCACCGCAT
>JBDKRP010000128.1:0-11792 GCA_039683275.1 Methanoregulaceae archaeon
ATTGTATTCCCGGCTGTCTTTTTTGAGCGTCTCTCAAGAGGGGGGGGGCCTACCCAGGAACGGATTGAGTACAGCCGGAAAACTCCTGAAAATTTTCGAAGTTTTGCTCCTGCCCGGGAGCCGGTGCTGATGGTTCAGATACGGTGGAGGCTGTCAGCGATTTTGGCAGGAGAGAACCTTGATATGTATATCGATAACAGGTTCTGCGTCCGCCAAAGGTAATGCAGGGGAATCGGCGTCTCGGACCTGCTCCCTTTTTTTCACGCACCCGGTTGCCCGGATTGATTCTGATCCTTTAACAGGGTACATTGTACAGCCCTGCTTTCGGAACCCGGGGTTACTCCGGGAAGAGAGTCCCGGCTCCTGGTACCAGGTTTCCGGTCCTGTCAATTCCGGTGCGTTCCCTCCACAGATATCAGGAGTCCCTGACATCATTTTCGGAATATCTGCAGGAAACCGCGAATCCATCCCGCTGGAGAAAAAGAGGAAAATATCAGCAGTTGCCTGAAGCGGACGTTGTGTTCGTTGATAGAACCGTGCTGCACTCATCCGGCTTCGTTATGAAACTGTCACAGATCGCCTGCTTGTAACCTTCGGGAGAACGGGTCCCGGTATACGTCACGTTGTTAATGACGAGCGTCGGAGATCCTTCAGCACCCGCGATAGTTGCAGCTGCCTCATCATCTTTTAAGATCTGGATAACAGCTTTCCCGGACAGGCATTTCCGGAGAGTTTCATTGCTGATGCCAAGCGACGGGAGGAGTTCCAGGCTGCAGGCCGCAGGATCGGAACTGCTTCTGATTTTCATGTAACATCCCGTATCGAACGCATGGAGATACGGCCAGAATGCAGATGCATTGGCCTCACGCACGCAGATCTGGAACGCGTCTTCGTTCGCCTCCGGTGTTCCATGGAGAGATTCTACCGAGGACAGGTTTTCACCATTAACCTTCGTGAGGTATCGTACCCGGATATCCGCTTTGTTTCCCAGAAGATCGGTAACGGGTTTCAGGATCTCTTCTGCCCGGGTACCGTATGGACAGTAGGACATTACATACAGGTCTGCAACAGGCCGCTCGGTTTTGGCCGCAGCCTTCTGTACCGCTTTCCCGGTAACAGGCGCACTCATGTTGATAACACCCGAGGTAAAGAGGAACCTGCAATCATGAGTCGAATAAATCGTGGCATTTTTCTCATTGTACCTGACAACGATCTCATAGAGGCCGTGGGACTCTTTTACCGAGGTCAGGTTAACAGAGGCTCCCGGTGGGAGCAGGTTCTCATTTACATAACTGACTGCATTCGCGGCGCACTCTCCGGGGGAGGATACTTCCGGGGAACGGAATGAAACCGTTCCGGAACAGATCAGAAGGAGCGTGATGATGGCTACGATACCAATAAGTATCGCGATAAAGTGAAGCGGATCACGGGGGCTTCTGCTTCTATCGGCATTCATGGTTTCCGAGGTCAAAGTATTCACCTGAATTTTTTGGGACAACAAATAGTTTTTAGTCTGTTTTACGTTCTGACACGTTTGCGGCTGACTGGTACTTTTCGTCATATAGGTCCCTACCAGCAGGATATGCAATCAGAACCTGATGCCGGATGCTATATAGAGAAAATGACTATGGAAAATTATCCTGCATTTTTTTCCAATTTCCTGCGGCATATATTCCCCCGGATAAAACTACGAGCAGTGCAGGGAATCTATCATGACCCCAGGAATACGTCCGGATAAACCCTAGAGAAAGATGCCTGTCTGCTATCTCCTGATTACCGGGTTACTTGTGATAGGAATTCCTGCCTGAGATATACCCCGGGCAGGAGCATCCGATCTCCTCGCGAACATCACAAACATCACTGACCATACATTCCAAAAAAACGTTGGCGGGAATACCTGTCGGGAGAATTCCGGGGTATGCAGATTGCCGTTCCCTGCTGCAGCCGATGCAAATGAGACGATCCCGATCGCCGTATCTCCGGTATCCCGCCCGCCGCCTCGTGTCGGGTAAGAAGGATTAGTACAAATCCGGCAGAGTTCCCGGAATTTCAATATCCATCAGGCGAATGGAATATTCCAGGCAGGATATCTATTTCAATCCCGGGCGAGCCGCGTGCCGGTCCTGAAACGGACCTTCCCTCAGGCAGTTGAAGCAAAATCGATCCAGTCGCCGTGCGGAATTTTTTGGCGATCCTGATATCGATGAGCAAGGACCGGCAAAGGGAATGCTTTGGGGATGGAGTCTCCCCCGGTAATACCCAAGTCCACTTTTTCCAGTCCCTCTCACCGGTCTACCGGAGAAACACCAGCATGAGGATCCCGGTTGCGAGGAGAACGATTCCGGATACCAGCCGGAGCTTCCGCATGTTCCTCGCCCTCCAGCCCTCGGCATTTTCAACCGGAAGGCCATAATACACTGCCCCGATCACGACGATGAGAGGAAGGATGAAAATCAGGTTATAGAGCGCAAGGTACGAAATGCCTCCGGTGAATGTCATGCTGCTCCCGAGAAGGTTCAGGACTGAGAAATAGATCGCCCCGGTGCAGGGCATCTCAAAAAGCCCGACCAGAACGCCGAGAATAAAGGAGGCGGGCAGGGTCGCGGATTCCGCGTACTTCCGGATGATTCCCCCCGCCGAAGCCGGGATCCGGAGAAGAGGGGATTTTCCGGAAGAGAAACCGTCCCGCAGGGAAAGGAGCCCGGCAACGATTGCAATACCTGCTGCAGCCAGATAGACCTCTTTTGCAATACCGGACGCCCGGATCCCGGCAAAAATCCCTAGGCCTGCAATGAAATAGAGCAGAAAGACTGCCGATGTATAAGCCAGGCCGCAGAGAAGTGCCTTTCTCCGGTCGCCGACCGTGGTTATCGTGACAATGAGAAAGACAAGGACCGCAAGGGCGCAGGGATTCAGGCCATCCACGAAGGCTGCAGCGATGACAAGGGGGACGGTTATCGATGCGGCATGGCCTGATGAGATGCTTCGCGCCGTTCCCGAAAGAAGACCTGCGGTCTCATTTCCGCGGATTGCGGGGTTCTGCTCTTCTGCAAGAACGATACCTTCCAGGTTCTCCTGGATCCCGGTATCGCCAAGAAGAACCCGGTTCCCGACAATGAGCATTGGTATCCCGGGAGTCGTAATCCCGTACTCCCGGATGACCGTCTCAAAGAGCTGGCGGTTCGTTGCGTTTCCCGAGATTTCCAAGTCAACAAGACGGATCGAGGGGTATTGTGCCATCACCCGTCGGATGTACTCTTCCGCTTTCGCGCAATGGACGCAGGTCGATGATTCGAAAAGATACAGAGTAACAGTATGCCCGGGAACGGTCGTATTTTCCAGGGAATTGGCAATACTGGCACCGGTATTTCCCGGAACAAGAGTACCGTAACTCCCCGTCCCATTGGGATCTGCCAGAACAACTGCCGTCAAAAGAAAGAGGCCCGAAAGGGCAACGGCAATCATCCGGAATAGCCGGGTTCCGGAACGGGACGGGAGGTGCTGTTGCGTTGACGGTTGATGATCCATATCCTGCCTCGATATAATTATCTGACCAACCACATACGCAACGGAACCCCCTGTTCTTTTGTCGCATGTGTATCCATTCGTTTTGGTGTCATTTTATCATCCACGTACCCTGTTTTCACGAGGGTATAATCTCAATAATTCTGCCCGGACATTATAGAGGAACGGAACTTGGAATTTTTTAAGGGATTATTTTCCCGGAGCTTCCGCAGAAATGAGGGAATATCCGAGGTTATTAGGGTCATAGCAGGACCTGTGTTCCGGTTGCAGGGGATCACCCGGATTGAATCAGCCATCAAAATGAGCGATACTATTTCGAAAAAGGAACGGGAGATTGAGAGTACTCTTCGTGAGAATTCTTCAGCGGAATCTTCGCTTCCTCGGCATAATTGTCGTGTATCTCTTCCTTTCCAGCCAGGGAAATCATGATGATTGTGGCAGCAAAACCGGTGGAGATCATCTCCATCTTGATATTCGAAAGGGATTTCATGGTTACATTGTAGATCTTGGCAATCCGGATGATGCCCGCGAAGGTTCTGATACGTTCATGCCCGATTACCTATTTTTCATCTTGTAAAAATCCCTATCCGCCCACAACGTATCAGAACTGTATAGCGATACACCGATCAAAAAGAAAGTGATAATGCCCAAGGAAAACTGATTAACAACCTGTTAAGGGGAAGTTCAACCGTAAAATCGGGACGCTGCCCGGAATCAGGAGTGGTCACCCAAAATGCAGGGCACATCACGGTACTTAAGTAATTCTCGCAGGATTACTATCCTGTATGTTGATGATGAAGGTGCCCTTCTCACTATCGTAAAAACCTTTCTTGAACTGTCCGGGCAGTTTCAGGTTGACATATCCATATCAGTTTCAGACGCCCTGGAAAAACTGAACAGGCAATCCTATGATGCCATCATCTCTGACTACGACATGCCGGAGATGGACGGCATTGAGTTTCTTAACTATATCCGGGCCCGGTTTGGGGAACTCCCGTTTATTCTTTTTACCGGTAAGGGTCGGGAAGAAGTTGTTATTAATGCGCTGAACCGTGGTGCTGACTTCTATCTTCAGAAAGGCGGAGAACCAAAATCGCAGTTTGCCGAACTGGAACACAAGATAAAACAGGCTGTTGAACGAAACTGGGTCAAAGAAGAACTTCGCAAGAGCGAGCAGCGGTACAGAAACGTGGTTGAAGACCAGACAGAGTTCATCTGCCGGTTCACTCCCGATGGAACGCATATCTTTGTGAATGAAGCATACTGCCGGTATTTTGGGAAAAAACGTGAAGATATCATCGGCCGGAGGTTTATTCCGGAGATCCCAAATGAGGATCTGGCTGCGGTCAGGGAGCATTTTTCTTCAATCACGCGGGATCAGCCGGTCGCAACCATTGAGCATCGGATCATTCTATCCGATGGCCAGGTCCGGTGGCAGCGCTGGAGTGACCGGGCGATCTTCGATATGAGTGGCCTGCTAACCGAATACCAGTCGGTCGGCCGGGACATTACCGATCGGAAACAAAGTGAAGCATTACTACGAGCGAGTGAAGCCCGGTATCGCAGCCTGTTTGAACGCGTGCCCGTCGGGCTCTATCGTATGGCTCCGGATGGGGAGATACTGGATGCCAACCCGGCGCTTGTAGCGCTTCTTGGGTATCCGGACCGGGCATCGCTTGCAACAGTTAAAATGCCGGATCTGTATGTTGATCCTGAAGCCCGCAGGGAATGGCACGCCAGTATCGGGCGCGATGGGAAGACCTGCGATTTTGAGGTCCGGTTTTGCAAGTATGACGGAACGATCATCTGGGTTCAGGGTACCTGTACAGCAATCCTGGATGATCGCGGTCAGATCCTGAATTATAAAGGAAGTCTCGAAGATATCACCAAGCGCAAACTCGCAGAAGATGAACTGCGTCGCAGAAATGAAGAACTCCACGCAGCATATGAAGAATTAACTACAACCGAAGAGGAATTGCGGCAGAATTATGATGAACTTTCCCAGGCTGAACGGAACCTGCGGGAAAGTGAGAGGAGATACCGGACCATCTTTGAAAATACCGGAACCGCTACCGTTCTCATCGAAGAAGATACCACAATATGCCTTGCCAATACGGAATTCGAACATCTGTCGGGATATTCAAAACAGGAGATCGAAGGAAAAAAGAGCTGGAAGGAATTTGTTGTGGCAGAAGATCGGGACCGGATGGTTGATCAGCATCGTCTGAGAAGGGAGAGCCCGGCATCCGCATTACGACACTACGAATTCCGGTTCCTGACAAAATCCGGAGATATTCGAAATAGCCTTCTGACAATCGATATTATCCCGGATTCAAAAAGGTCCGTTGCCTCCCTGACGGATATCACCGATAAAAAATGCACGGAGGAGGAATTGAAAAAGGCCGTCAAAAACCTCACTCTTCTTTCCAGTATTACCCGCCACGATATTCTCAACCAGATCACGGCCCTCCAGGGATATCTTGAACTGGCAAAAATGCGATCCGGAAATCCCGAGAAAATGGCGGATATTCTGAAGAAACTCGAAATTGTTATTGGAACTATCCAGTCCCAGATCGAATTCACCCGCGTTTATCAGAACCTGGGAATACAAAAACCACAATGGCAGGAGATTCATACCGCCATACCATGGGAACTCGTCCCTGACTGGATTACGATGCATATCAATCTCCCGGAAATCGGGATCTATGCCGATCCGATGCTGAAAAAGGTTTTTATCAATTTATTGGACAACTCGCTGCGTCATGGCGGAAACGTTACCACGGTAAAGATCTCCTCGGAACTATCCCAGGACGCTCTCCATATTTACTGGGAGGATAATGGCAGAGGAATAGCACCTGGAGAAAAGGAGAGAATCTTTGAACTTGGATATGGCAAACATACCGGTCTCGGTCTTTTTTTCGTACGGGAAGTCCTTGCCATTACCGGTATTACCATCTGTGAAACCGGAGAACCGGGAAAAGGAGCCCGGTTTGAAATCAGTATTCCAGAAGGGGGATATCAATTTCTGTAACGGAGGGGGATATGTTTTTTTCGAACTCCAATTTTTCATCTCGTAAATAGTTGGTAATGAGCCTCCAATGCATCGGAACCTTTTACATTTATCTTTTAGCCGGTACATCATAGAACCGAAAAACGATTATTACCGTTTTATTACCAGAGGTTCCCGACAAGCTGGAATGGGAGTTCCGGATCCTGTTCATGCTTCCGGCTGGTGAGAATACCTCGGCAAGAACCTATGGCCGGATACATAAAATCCGCAAACCGCCTGATGAAACAATGGCATTATGCCGGGAGAACCTTTCCCGCCAATTTTACTCCAGGGAACTTGTCCAGATGATTTTTGTCCAATCATACCGTGAGATTTCTTTCCTGGCCGAAACAGGAATGGCAAAACGGCAGACCGCAGCGGAGTACCTGCAAAATCTGGAAGATATGGGTGTCCGCGAATCCCGGAGGGTCGGCAGGGAAAACTTCTTCACCCGGCTCTTCTGAAATTACTTGCAAAACCATAAGGATATATCGAAAATTCCTGAATATTTCGACGCATCTTTTGGATATGCCGACTGGTTTAACATATTTGGGGATTTTGTCATCTTTCGAAAATTAATTGGGCATACCGGGATGAAAAAATCGCAAATCGGAGGGCATCTTTCGTGTTTATTTTTCAAAGGGCCACCATCTTTCAAAATATCCTGCCTTCCAAATACTAATTATGGCCCTGCACCTAGGTGAAGAGAACCACAAGGAGGTTCAATTTCATGAAACACGGCGGGAGTCAAAGAGATTCAGGCCTTGAAAGGCCCCGCTTCTTAGTATCATTTTTCACGAATGGTCGGATGTTGTTTAAACATCGAATTGATGGTGAATGCCCTCCTTGGGTAATCGCTCCTTTGATAATCAGGGCGCGTGCCTGAATCCAGTACTTTAATACAAATCTCGATATGAATGTCATCCATGCCACTCAAAAAGCAGATCATGGAAGTAATTGAGGGTCCGCATGTAGCAGCTGTTGCTACTCTGGATGGAAAACTGCCGATGGTCAGGTTCATGGTGCTTGCCGGCTTTCCCGATATGACCTTTGTCGGTGCAACGATGAAATCCTCAAAAAAGGTTGAGCAGCTGAAAAAAAATCCTGAGACTGCCCTTGCCATCTGGTCCGGGAAGGAATACTCAGATCCATATGTCGAGATCCAGGCAAAAGGTAAGATCCATGAGGATGTTGCGACCAAAAAGAAATATTGGAACCCAATGTTCGAACAGTACTTCAAAACGCCGGAAAATCCGGATTTTGTAGTACTTGTATTCACCGCAAGCGAAGTTACCTACCATGGAAAGAACATGTCAAGCATGGAGACATGGAAACGCTGAAACGTTTCCGGCTCCCCGTACCGCGTAGAAGCATGGATATTTACCCGTAGTTTTGGGTATCGGAACTTCTCTCATTTTTTTTCAGTGAACGTAGTTAATGACCGTACGGATACGGTTACAACTGATGATCCATATTTTCAATGTATTTCTCAAACCGACATCCTTGTACAAGAATCGAAATTCACCACCACATACCGATTCAATCCCGGATCCGGGAATACACAGGAGTACGGTTGTCATTCCAAACCCCAGTAATCACCACATGCCACTTCAATCCAGGACCCGGGAATACACCCGGTCTCGCAAGATTTGAACTCCCGGGGTAAACTATCGACCCCGGGCTATGGTACCAATATATCCCAATACGGGAATCACTTGGTATCGGGGTGCCATGAGACAGCACCTCCCGGCCGGATACCCGCCCGGGGGTAAATACCGGACCAGAGCGAGACCATGCATTATATACTGGGATTGAACTGCCGGTCTCCGGTGCGCAGGAATGAACGGAACCTGCGCATGGGAACCGGCTGGATTCCAGTGCAGATATCATACCCATACCTCGAATGAATACATATGCAGAGAATGTACGCCATAGGAAAATGACCCTGTGACGTAGGTATCCTTTTCCCCCACGGGATGGGGATTTGAGAACAGAAAACAGAGAACCTTTCCCGTAATCATCCGGTATACCATAAACCCGGGTATACCTGTAAGCGTCTGATCTACAAAACCAACCGGCATTCATCGCATCAGAAGAGCCTCCCCCCTGATGCGATCTCCCCGGACTGCAGGACCCGGGATCCCATTCCCTCGGGGATTTCCCTTTCCTGCAGATATCTGAGGTCACTATGATGAAATCGAAACGCCAGGCCCGACTTCTTGAACTTTTCATGATTATGACCCGGAAGACGAGGATCGTAGAGCCGATGAGCACACTCCACGGCACGCCCCGGGACAATGAAGTGATCGAACGGGAGATCGCACTCATCGTCCGGGAAATCCTGGATCTGGGTCTCTTCAAAACGAAGCTCAGGCCTATCCAGATCGCGCAGCTTATCACTCGTTTCCATGCTGGAAAAAACGATACAGAGATCGCCCGCGACCTGGGAGATGAACGTCTTTCCAAGACCATAGCCCGGGCCCGGGTACGGCTCAGACTCTTACGGGATGGAGATTTCCGGATGCCATTTGACCGGGGTACCATGGAAAAACTGCTCGCATCCGGAAAAACGATGATTGAAATATCCCGGAACCTGAAAATCAGCCCATCAACCTTACGGGAGTACCGGCATGTGATTGATGAAGAGAGCGATCCGGCAATCACTCCCTACCTGGAACGTATTCGGGATGTGATCGAAGACCAGGATCCTACCGGGCAGATGCCTCAGAGCGCAACAAGGAATATCCAGGAAGATTCCTTTGAGGTTACCGAAACGGAGCTGATCGAAGTCTTATAGGGACATCTCTCTCTTATCCCGAATCCAGCATCAGCTCAGCAATTCCGTTGGGAATCTTATCCGGGAATTAAATTCCGGCAGCCGCCCACCCAGTCAGAATCATCGTTCCCGGGTTTTCCTGTTTCTCCGATTATCCCCGGCTCGGCCGATCAAAGTAAATGCTCTTTCCGGAACCCTTGAGGGGTATTCCGTACGCAACCGTACATCCTTCGCACCAGCCAAGGGACAGGGCCGCAACTCCGGCTGAATACATGATACGGTTATCGGCATTATGGATGGCTGCAGTTTTTGCAGCGGAACCAAGCGCAATCCCGATATCGGCCATCCGGATGACACAGTTGGGGCCTTTGAAATGACCGTTCACCGGATCGGTTTCAAACGCCTTTTTCATCTCCGCACAGTTCGCATACCCGCAGCCGCCGCAGTTGACTCCTGCAATCACCTGGCCACGGACACCAATCACGACACATGCATCACTTGCTGCAACATTTCCGGAATCCCTGAGGAAAAAACCGATATCCTTTTCTTTGCCAATGCGTTCCATCTCGTCCGCAAGTATTTTCAGGTCGGTGCCGCATGCAATCCGGATCTCTGTCTCATCCACACCTTTTCCTTTCGGGGCGGTCCGTGCTGCGAGAGCCATCAGGGATGCAACTATCCCGATAGCTTCCTGTTCGGGTTTCATACGGTACAGAAATACTCCGGCACGGAAAAAGGTAACAGTATAACTGGATTTTCCCGGGTCAGACCCGGATACCCACGCCCTCAAAGAGTGCGATGGTACGGCTCCCTTCTGTTATGAGAACACGGTAAACGGACGTCTGTCCGTTCCGGAATATCCGTTCTGCAACTGCTTCAAGGGGTCCCGTTCCCGGGGTCATGTAATGGATATGGGCAGACACCGCCACTTCCCGGAACCCATCGGTATTTGCCGCAAGCCCGAATGCATGATCGGCAAGAGAGAAGATTGCACCCCCGTGGAGGACGCCGTTTGAGTTGCATTTCCCGAGGGACGCCATACGGATCCGTGCGCCCCCGGGCCGGATCTCAACAACTTCCAACCCCAGGAGCCGGGCGAACTCGCAGTCATTGAACTCCCGCGCCAGGTTATTCTTGTCCGGGAGATTATTCCAGGAATCGGAATCAGGAGATGCCATAATTCAGGTACAGAAAACCGAAATATCCGGGACCAAAGGACCCGGCATTATTTATATTCCCGGTGGCTGTAGGAGTATTTGTCAGTCTCGCCGCCTTTTGCAACAATATATACCCACTCGTACAGGGATTTCAGGGTTCCGAACTTCTGGTACCTTCGCATCGAGAAACCTACCTTGAGCCGGTTGTCGAACCTGACCCTGCCATGCCGTTTCATACGGAGGGCGATCTCGAGATCGTCCCCGGCATCAATGCACCGGTACATCCCCGCTTTCATAACAGCATCACGGTTGAACGCCGTGTTGCAGCCAAGGGTGTAGTAAAGAGTACGGGTGTAATAGCCGGCACGGGAGAAATTGTTGGCAAGCGCCAGGGATACGTGATGCTTCAGTTCATTCTCGATCGGATATACCGGTCCGTAGAGCTGGACGACTTCCTTCTCATCAAATCCCCGGGCTATCGTTTCGAGCCAGTCGGAAGGGAGGATACAGTCGGCATCGGTTGTTGCAATGATATTCCCGTTTGCTTCAAGAATCCCGTCGTTTCTCGCACCCCCCACTTTCTTCGAGCGCTGGATGAAGACGCGGTCCGCATATTTCTCAGCGATCTCACGGGTCCGGTCTTTTGAGTCCCCGTCAACCACTATAATCTCATAGGTATCCCTTGGGAGGGTCTGGTGCGAAAGGGAAACCAGGCACCGGGAAATATTTTCTTCTTCGTTATAGGAAGGGATCACAACCGAGATCATTCGTTCACCAGTTTGTTGTATAAATTCTGGTGCTGCCGTGCAATAACCCTGATGTCAAACGGCTCGGTAAACGGCCGGGCCTGCACTTTCATATGCTGCAGGGTTGAAGCGTCGTCAAGACATGTGCAGACGTCAGCGTTCTCCTTGAAGTAGAGAATATTATCCGCAAAGATATCCCGGAACTCGGGAATGTCGCGTGCAATGACCGGAAGGCCGGATGAGAGAGCTTCGAGAATTACCAGGCCAAACGTCTCGGCATAGGATGGCATGAAGAAGCGATCCGCCCCGCTGTAGGCATCGGTAATGTCCTCGACATATCCGGTGAAGATAACGTTCTTTCCCGCATTCTGTTTTGCAACCTGGATACTGACATAATCCTTGGAAAGGGTTCCGTACGGAAATCCCCCGACCCAGACCCAGTACCGGTCCGGCATCCTCTTTGCAAGGTCCAGGAAATCATACACCCCTTTTCGCGGGGTCTGCTGGGCTACAGTGAGCATAACCTCCGCATCCTCCGG
>JBDKRP010000129.1:0-14260 GCA_039683275.1 Methanoregulaceae archaeon
TATGCCATCCGGGAGATCGCGTCCCGGAAATGATCCGGGCGGCAGGCTGAAATGACGCTACAGGACAGCCCATCCGGGAATAAAACAGGTGTGCTGCAATGAACCGCTGGTTCGTATCAGGAATCCTGCTCCTGGGATCGCTTGGCGTTACCGCGACCCTGTACCTTCTTGGATTTCCGTTCTTCTTCCTCTTCCTGTTCTTCCCGCTCGTCCCGTTTCTGGGGCGGAACCGTACGGTCAGGACCTGCCCGGTCTGCGGATGGGAAACCACAGGCCCGGAGCGCTTCTGCCCCTTTGACGGTACCCCCCTCGGGCAGCCTGCCGGCAAGAAGGGAGAGGGAAAAAACGGATGACGGGATCAGGGTTCCGAACAGCGGAATAACCGGTATATCCCCGAAATTTTTCCGGGCATAGTTCCGGCAGCTTCCCCGGTCCAGAACCACCCCTTCCGCAGCAAGATATGCGGCAATCCGGCTGACCGGCATGGACTTCTTCAGGACAACGCAGAGATCAATAACCGGGGCCCCGATACGCGTACCCGGGTAAAACGGGGCAGCCGCCGATGAGATCTTCCCGCAGGAAGTGCAGGAAAACCGCTTGACCCGTACGGTAATATCCCGGTCCGCACCATCTTCCCTGACTGTTGCAAACGTGCGGGATATCCAGTCGTGTCCGGTCAGCTGCCCGCCGCATGCAGGGCACGCAGCCGGATCCTCAAAACGTACCCCATCCATCACTTCAAGGCCGGTAAGTACGAGACTTGCAAGCAGGGGCGGGATATTGAACGTTCTTTTTATACCAGGACCTCCCCGTCGGCTTCAATTATTATTTTATAATTTGGCAAGCAACATATTCCGGACGATTTCACCCGATTCCCGAACATACTGGCGCCCGTTACCCGGTTACCCACAATTATTAATCAATTTTTCAAAAATTTTCGACATACTTAAATAATCACTTCTCTCAGATTTAATAAAAACAATTACTTATTGTATGAGGTTAATTTATGGAATTTAATTATATTCCTACAACCTGCCCTTACTGTGGGACGGGATGCGGAATCAATCTTGTCGTAAAAGACAAGAAGGTTGCCGGCATCTCCCCCTGGCACCGCAGCCCGATCAACGAGGGCAAGCTCTGTATCCGCGGCAACAAGGCATATGAATTCGTGAATGCCGCACGCCTGACCACTCCCCTTATCCGGAAGGACGGGAAACTCGAGCCCGCAAGCTGGGACGAGGCATTTTCTCTTATCGCCTCGAAACTCGGCTCCGTCAAGGGAGAAGACGTTCTTGTCGTTGCATCCTCGCGGGTCACGAACGAGGACAACTTCGCTGCAAAGAAATTTGCAGAGACCGTCCTCAAGACGAGGAACATCGATGCCTCCTGCCGGTTCTCGAACCCGGGCGTTGAGACGGCGCTCACCGGGATCCTCGGTTCCAGTTCGATGACGAACTCCATCGAAGGGCTCACTGAGGCAAAGTGCATCTTTGTGACCTCGAACCCGGTCGAGGAGAATCCCCTTGTCGGCCGCAGGATCATCCAGGCACAGCAGAACGGCGCAAAGGTCATCACCGCTTCCTGGCGCAGGCATGCAACCGCGAAGGATGCAGACCTCCACCTCCAGGCAAAGCCCGGAACCCAGGTCGCCCTCTTCAACGCAATCCTCAACGTTATCCTGAAGAACGGCTGGGAGAACAAGGACTTCGTAGCAAAGCACACGAAGGACTTCGAGAAGGTTAAGGCAGTTGCATCCAGGGACGACTACTCTCCCGAGAAGGCAGAGAGGATCACCGGTGTCCCGGCAAAGGACATCACGACCGCTGCAGAGTGGATCGCAAAGTCCGGCGCAACGGCATTCGTCAGCGGCATCTCCGCCGCAATGAACGATGAGGAAGGCGCCCAGCTTGCAAAGGTAGTCGCGAACCTCGCGCTCGCAACCGGCAGCTTCGGAAAGGCCGGAACCGGCCTCAACATGCTCCGCGGTCTTGCAAACCTCCAGGGTGCGGCAGACCTCGGCCTCGTTGCAAAAGCAGGAATCACCGTCCCCCAGGTCCTGGACGGGACAAAGACCGTCAAGGCACTCTACGTCATCGGCGAGAACCCGGTCAAGGCAGCGGCAGATGCAGGGGCCGCAAAGAAGGCACTCTCTGCAATGGACTTCATCGTAGTCCAGGACATGTTCCTGACCGAGACTGCCGAACTCGCATCGGTTGTCCTACCCTCGGCGGCATTTGCCGAGAAAGACGGGACCCAGACAAACAGCGACCGGCACGTCCAGCGGGTCCGGAAAGCAGTCGATGCACCCGGGGAAGCAAAGGCAGACTGGCAGATCCTTGCCGATCTTGCAAAGAAGATGGGACACGAGAAGGAGTTCGCCTTCGGGAGCTCCGAGGAGATCTTTAGCGAGATCGCAAAGGCAGTCCCGTCCTACGCAGGCATCACCTACGCAAAGCTCGAGAAGCCCGAAGCAGTCCAGGCAGGCGGCGCAATTCTCTACGCCGACAAGTTTGCAACCCAGGACGGAAAGGCAGTTTTCAGCGCAGTCGAGTACCAGGCACTTCCCGAAGAGAGCGGATTCCCGTTCCTTGTGGCAAACCACTGGAGCGCAGGAACACTCTCATCGAACACTCCCTCGATTGTGCGCGAATTCAACGGCCCCGCGATCCTCATCAACAGCGAGGATGCAAAGGCCCTCGGCATCTCAACCGGCTCCGTAGTCACGGCGACCGGAAAGAACGGTGCCATCACCCTCCCCGCAAAAGTGACGAAGGATATCTTGAAGGGTGTCGTCGAGATCCCGGCAGGCATCAACTCCGCTGCCGTGAAACTTGAGAAGGTTCCGGAGGCGAACTAGAATGACAGCAAAAGGCGATATGCTCTACGCGTGGACCAATGACGAGGACATCAAGAAGAAAGCCGAGCTCGGCGGAGCTGTCACGGGTCTCTGGAAATACGCGCTCGAATCCAGGATGGTCGACGCGGTCCTTGCAATCAGGAAAGGGAAAGACCTCTACGATGCGCAACCGGTCCTCATCACCGACCCGGCAGAACTCAAGAACACGGCGGGGTCCCTCCACTGCGGAACGCTCCTCCTGCCCAAGCTCATCAAGAAGTACTTTGACGGTGCAGAAACGATGAGGATCGGGGTCACGGTCAAGGGCTGCGACGCGATGGCGTTCTATGAACTTGCGAAGCGCAAGCAGATCAACCTCGACAACATCATCATGATCGGCGTCAACTGCGGGGGCTCCGTGAGCCCGGTCCTTGCCCGGAAGATGATCAGGGAGAAGTACGGCGTTGACCCGGACATCGTCCACAAGGAAGAGATCGACAAGGGCCAGTTCATCATCGAGTACGAAGGCGGCCACAAGGGTATCACGGTCGACGAGCTCGAAGAGCACGGCTTCGGCCGCAGGTCCAACTGCCGCAGGTGCAAGATGAAAGTCCCCCGCCAGGCAGACCTTGCCTGCGGGAACTGGGGAGTCATCGGCGAGAAAGCAGGAAAGGCAACCTTTGTCGAAGTCTGCAGCGAGAAAGGTGCAAAACTCCTTGATGGCGCTGTCAAGGCTGGCGTCCTTGCAACCGAGAAGCCGAACCCCAAGGGCCTTGAGATCCGGGGGAAGGTCGAGGGCGCAATGCTCAAGCTCGGGGAGAAATGGCGGGTCAAGGACTTCGGAAACCTTGGCGAAGGCCGCGAACGGCTGAAGAAGATCATGAAGGAGACCTCCCGCTGCATCAAGTGTTACAGCTGTATCTCGGCGTGCCCGATCTGCTACTGCGTGGACTGCACGACAAAGAACCCCGCGATGGTCACTCCCGGCGAAGTCCCGCCCAGCTTCATGTTCCACTTAATACGGTTCGCCCACATCGCAGACTCCTGTGTGAACTGCGGCCAGTGCCAGGAACTCTGCCCGTCCGAGATCCCGAACGCGCTCTTCATGCACGCCCAGCAGGTCGAACTCGAGAAGATGTTCGGCCACATCCCGGGTGTCTCGATGGAACTCCCTCTCATGGCTCACGCAGAGGAGCCGGTCGAGCGCGCCCGCCTGCACAATACCGGAAGCGACATGATCTACGAGAATGTGTTCAAGCCGCTCCCGGCAAAACACTGATTCTTTTTTGTTAAACCGGGCAATTGCCTTCGTCCTCTCCGGGAGACGCTACCGGAATACCCGTTTCCCTGATCCGCACAATCACCGTGCGTGAGATCCGGAAATGAAACCGGAACAGAAACAAATACCGCCTGTATTTCGAAATTGTTTCCCGGGGGACGCCGGAAAAAGAGGAAATTGGATTATAGGGTCCTGCACAACGGCAGACCGGGGGTCGGACTTACCACTTCTCGGGGAACGCCATCTCCACGTACAGGTCCTCAAGCCGGGCCTTGTGGCCGCGTTCCATTGAGGCAAGGTTCTGGAACAGGCTTTTCTGGACAAAGTCGTCGGTCGAGTTGGCAAGCTGCGTGTACATCTGCATCGCTTCCAGTTCTTTTTTGATGGCGATGACAAGGCCATCGATCGGTTTCAGGTCGGCAGAAAGTTCCGGTGTCTTGAGGCTGTCGCCGACTTTGTAATCATGCCCGGCCCCGATTTTAAATGACCTGACATCCTTTGTGAGAAGGTCTTCCAGGAACTCGCGGTGTTTTGTTTCGTCTCCGGCGAGTTCGTTAAAGAGGTCTTTCAGGTTTTTGTCCCTGACCTTATCCGAAATGGTCCGGTAAAACGTGTAGGATTCAACTTCCCTTGAAATCGCCATCTTGATAATATCCTTTAGATCAGTCATACATACCACCTTTTAATATTTGGTTAAATGGCCAGATGCAATATAAAAATATTCAATGTGACCCATTTCCGGTATCACGACGAAGTTTTCCGGAATAAACCCGAAGGATCCGGAATTCCTGCGCAGGATTCAAGGTTCGACAGGAGGAGAGTGGCAGAGAGTGAAAATACCGGATCAGGAGGGAGTTCCTGTTATGCCAGCAGGTGGATCTTTTTGAGCTGGCCTACGATCCTTTCTGTCTGGCGTGAGGGTTCCGGAAGGACGGGCTCCGTGCGGGAACCCCGGAGCGCCGCGAAGATTGCGTTGATCGCTTCCGGATGCGACGGCCCATAGCCGCCTTCGAGAACGAGCGCAAGGGAAGAATCCGTTGCATCGGCAATGAGCCCGGCCAGGTACGTAAAATCCTCCGGGACCAGCTGCATGTTCCCGACCGGATCATCGGACAGATTGTCCTGCCCTGCCGAAACGATGACAAGATCCGGATCCATCCTGGAAAGAGCAGGCACGAATATCTCGGAAAAGACTTTCGCGTAGTCGCCGATATGGGAATCCATCGGAATCGGCGCATTCACGTTGAACCCTTTTCCTTCGCCTTCCCCCGTTTCATCCACCCAGCCGGTCTGCGGGAACCCGTCGACCTGGTGGACGGAACAGTACAGGACCCGGGGGTCCCGGTAGAAAATATCCTGGGTCCCGTTGCCGTGATGGGTGTCCCAGTCGATGATTGCCACCCGGTCGACCATCGTGAGCGCTTTTGCAGCTGCGATTGCTGCGTTATTCAGGAGACAGAACCCCATCGCCCAGGCTCCTGCCGCATGATGGCCGGGCGGCCGGACGAGAGCAAAACAGTCCTCTCCCCGGAGTGCTGTCTCTGCTGCTGCAATTGCCGATCCCGCAGCGTACGTCGCAACTTCGTACGAGAGAGGATTGATGTAGGTGTTCTCGTCAATGAATCCGCTGATGAACATGTTCTGGACAAAGTAACCGGCTGACGACCCGGTATCCCCAAGGACTTCGTAGTCAGCGTGCCGTTTGCACTGACCGCGCAGCCAGCCAAGGTATCCGGGATCGTGGACCCGGCTGATATCAGGTTCGGTTGCCGGTACCGGTTCCCGGATCGGGATATCCTTCGGAAGTTTCCCGGTAATCGTGCGGAGCCGGTCATGGCTCTCGACGTGGCCGGTACGGTCGTGCTGTTCGAAAACCGGACCCGTGACCGCTGAACACCCCATCAGATACCCTTCCCGTGGACTAGTATTCCTGTACGTCCCGGCAGGCAGATGAATTTTGCGTTGTATCGCCAAATGAAAGCCTGAATCCGGTAACTGGCGCGTTTTTATTGGGGAAATATCCCGGCTCCGGGGCGTGGAACGAACAGAAAAGATATATAGAAAGGTTTAACTCTGCCCAATCGGAGGTAATTATTTGCCTACAGGAATGCGTTGCCCGTGCCATACTCCGATACGGCTGGAACGGGCGCTTTGTAGGTTGGTTTGTAATTTACAGGGGTGTTAGAAAAAATGGTGTTTCATCCTCCAGTAGCAATTGTTGCCAAGGCAGGGGATGCCGGCAAGTATAAGGTCGGCCTCCCGGCATGGAACATGGTGCTGCGCGGATTTATGGCTGGCGCATACATCGCTATGGGTGGTGCCCTTGCGACGGTATGCAGTACCGGTATTCAGGCATCCGATGCAGCGTTGCGGTTTGGCACGGCAAGTGCCGGGTTTTCCCAGTTGATCCTCGGGTCTGTCTTCCCGGTCGGGCTTATTATCATCGTCCTTACGGGAGCTGAACTCTTCACGGGCGACGCGATGCTCGCACCGGTCGCAGCGTTCATCCACAAGGTGAGCTGGGCCCAGGTCATCAATCTCTGGATCTGGGTGTATATCGGGAACTTTATCGGTTCCGTTGTCTGGGCTTATATCATGGCAAACGGGCCCTTTGTCTCGTTCGATGCAGCGGGAACTGCGACGGTGACTGCGTTTGGATCGCGTGCCATAGCAATTGCAGCCGCAAAGACGAGTTACGTCGGGCTCATGGGTATGTGGTCTGCGTTCCTGAAAGCAATCGCTTGTAACTGGCTCGTCAACCTCGCTATCCTGCTCGGTATCTGTGCAGACGACCTGATTGGGAAATTCTTCGGTATCTGGTTCCCGATCATGGCCTTCGTTTCCAGCGGATTCGAACACTGTGTGGCAAACATGTATTTCATCCCCGCAGGGATTTTCACCCAGGGTTTTGTGACAGACCCCACGAAGATCGTTGCGAGTGTGAACTGGGTGACCATGTGGACCAGCAACCTGATTATCGTCACGATTGGGAACATCGTTGGCGGTCTGCTCTTTGTCGGTGTCCTCTACTGGGTTGCGTTCCGGAAAGAGATCGCAGCGCTGAAGTAGATTCACCACCCATCATCTTTTTTAATGAAGATCGGAACGTTCGATATCAGGGTTTCTCTCCTGACCATAGTCGTTGTCGTAATCCTTGCGTTTCTCATGGCGGTTGCCTCCGTGTTCAGCGAGAGCGTACGCTCCCAGCTGTACTGGATGATCCCCGTCCTTATCCTGGTTTTTCTTATGCCGGTGGCGCTCAACTACATGAGCAGGAGAGAATACGCGGAGCTTGTTCCCGTGTATGAGGTTGAGGCAAAGCCCGTACGGATCCGGATGATTAACGAGAGTATGCTTGGGAAGGTAGTCCGGATCGAGGGGGTCGTGGAGAAGGTCCATTTCCAGTTCCTGAACCGGCCCCAGTACCGGGTGGCCGACCGTACGGGCGAGATCTCGGTGAAGATGTTTACGAGCCCTGACGAGGATATCCGGGAGAACGATGTCGTCGAAATCCTGGGTTCCGTTATCCAGAGGTACGTGGTGACCGGGGATCCGGTCATCAACTGCGTCTCCATCCGGAAGAGAGCGGATAAGCCCGTTTCCCCTGAGAATAAAGCCTGAACCCGGAAGGTTCCCTTTTTCCTGCCATGTCTCCAGATATTCTGAAGCTCACGATTTTCCAGGACCCGCGTATCGGGTACCTTGTCCCGGTCCTCTCATTCGGCGGGACGATTGCCGGGATCCTCCTCACGTTTCTCGGATTTCCGATAGAGATCCAGTATGCGGCGTTCGGATCGGTCCTGGGTTCCGTACTCCTTGCGATCCTGGCATTCATCCGGCCCCGCAAGGATATCGTCGCCATTTCGACTCCCGTCTATGCAGTCATATTTTTTGTATTTCCGATCGGGTTTCTCCCGGGGGTCGTGATCCAGCTGATATTTGCAGCCGGCCTTACGATCCTTCTTGTCCGGCTGCAGATGCGGTTCGGCGAAGCGGATGTTCCCAGGCCCGGTAATTCACTGAGTGCGCCCTTACAGGAATATGTGGATCGGATCAGGGGACTCTTCCCGGACCAGCCGGGATTCGTAGCTGACGGGGGCGGGGAGGCATTCGCGCTTTTTGCGAGGGGAGACTACCGGGAGGCGGCAGATATCACCGATCTTGTGGTCCGGGATCTTGCCGAAAAAACGGATGACGGAATTGTCACCCGGGCGTTCTCGATTGTGTCGGAGCAGGCCCGGCATATGGAACACACGCTCGACCTTCCGGCCGCGTACCTGAAGTTTCTCCCGGAACATTCCCGGTTCCTGGCCCATACGGATCCGGCACCGAACCCCGAAAAGGAGTATTACCGGACGCTGTATAACGCGCTCCTCATCCTGTATGCCCTCTCGTGGAACAGGGACCCGGAGGAGCGCACGCATCTCCTGAAGTACAGGGATTTTGCCGAGAAACTGTTCATCGGGTAACACGGGAGCGATAGCGTCCATTCCGCCAGGGGCCGGGGGAGAGAGGGATCTCCTCTTTTTATCCCTGCCTGAATGGTCATGCCAACTATTCTGAACTATCCTGCAGGTCTGGAGAAACGTCAGGGTTCCCGGTCCGTTTTGCCCGGGATTACCGGATCTTTCCAGTACAGGAATGCCATGATAAACGGCGCGAGCAGGAACACGACCGGGCTCCACGTGATCTGGAAATACGCACAGATTATTCCTGCTACCGCGAGGAGCGGGAAGACCCGGGCCCAGCGGATCTCCCGTGCGATATGCGCTTCACTGAGGTCCGGGACAAACTCCCCGTGCCGCCCCCGCATATACATCCACTGGATACTTGCAATCAGCCCGATGATGAAGACATTGAGTTCGAAGATGATTGCTCCGAGGTTGTCGAAAGGATAATCCCCGGCAATGTTTGTCGAGAAGGGGATGAGGCAGACAAAGGCCAGGCTCGCGATGTTCATGCAGAGGAGCGGGCGGTCGAGATATTTCAGGGAGCGGAAACGCTGGTGCTCGAAATACCAGAAGATTGCGAGAAGGATGAACGCGATGAAGTAATGGATAAGATCCGGGAAGACGGATGTCAGGATGGACTGGACAGGGTTGATGCCCGGAGAATGCGTGTATTTTGGCGGGACCGATATTGTAGTCACGAGAAGGGTCATTGCAAAGGCATAGATCGAATCGATCAGGACGCTGACCCGGTCGAGGGGGATGTGATGGTAGGGATGAACCGCTTTTTCTGTCATACGGGGTCCGTGCAGGATAGCGTTGGGCCGGTCCGGGGAAAAAAGTGACGGAATGGTTCCGGGGTTCGTCAGCTGAAACCGGTGGAGAGGCCGGACCGGATGTCGCGTTTTCTCTCCTGGTTCAGGACCGCGATGTAGTCCCCGGACCGGTGGATCCGGGTGCTGACCGGGAACGGGATGCCGATTGTTGGGTATGCCGGAACCCGGGAAGTATCAGAACCCGGACGAGTACCGGGCCTGCCGGAACGGGGAATTTCCCTGAAACCGGGGGGAACGGGGGGGATCCCGGGTTTACTCTTCAAGCCCGTCGCGCTCCAGCCACTTCCAGAGCGGTTCATAGATAACACTCCCCCGTATTCCAAACCATTCTTCTTCCGCCACCCGTTCTTCCTGCTCCGTCAGGATCCGGAGCCGGGAACATTTCAGTTCGCGTCCTGCCTTGAGAAGGGCCCGTACTTCCCGCTCCTTTGTGGCCGGGGATTCTGTGTGGGCACAGACCTGGATGAGTTCGGTAACCCGGCCTTTTTTCCGTATAACAAAATCTACTTCTTCCTGCTGCACGTTTTTCCAGGTGAAGCAGGAAAGAATGCCATTCAATTCCTGCCGCTTCAGGGTGACTGCGACAAGATTTTCATAGAGTCGTCCTGTATTTTCGGAGAATCGGGCTGCTTTCGCCTGGACTAACCCATTGTCGATACAATAGATCTTCCGGTTTGCCGTGAGCTGTTCCCGTACCCGGAACGAGAACCTCGGGATGGAGAAAAAGAGGAAACTCTGTTCGAGATACGCCAGGTATTTTTTTACCGTGTGGACGCTCCGGGTCCCCGTCACCTTCGCAAGCGATGAGAACGAATACTCGCAGGCAATGTTCGAGATGAGGTACATTGCAAGGTTTTCAATCGCGGATATTGAGCGGATATGATATCTCTTCACGATATCCTTGTACACAACCGCATCGAACAGGGTAGCGAGGTAATCGTTTCCTTCAAGATCCTTGAGAACCACTTCGGGAAAACCGCCCATCGTTGCGTACCGGGCAAAGAGCGCCTGTTTTTCCGCTGATGTCAGCGGGCCGGGCCGGGTCCGCAGGAATTCCCGGAAGGAGAACGGGAAGATCGTTGTCTGGAGGTACCGGCCGGTCAGGTGGGTTGCGAGTTCCGAACTCAGGAGCTGGGAGTTGCTGCCGGTGATGAGCAGGTGGTATCCTTCGCGCTGGAGCCGGTTCACCAGGAGTTCCCAGGAAGAGAGGTTCTGGATCTCATCGAGAAAGAGGAATGTGCCCGAACCGGACGTTTCACCGGCTGCAGCGATTATCTCGTCCCCGGTATATGCTGCCAGCCTCTCGTCATCAAAATTCACGTACCCGTACTTCCCCCCGGGGGGAAGATGGTGCATGGCAAAGAACGATTTCCCTGCCCTCCTTGGCCCGGATATGACACGTACCAGGTTGGCGGCCTTTCCGGAAGAAGGGACATCCCGCTCGATATACCGCTCCCGGAGCCTGCCCTCGATCTCACGTCTCTGGGTAATCAGTACGTCTGTTACCGTCATCCCCGCTCACTTGTTGATCATAGTGCACGAAAATAGATAAAATCGTGCATTACGATGTACGAACTGCAGGAAATCGTATGGGCCGGGGAACGGCAACGGCGGCCTGACCGGTACGAGAGATGTCAGAACCCTGCGCTGAGCCCTTCGCGGATGTCGCGTTTTTTCTCCTGGTTCAGGACCGCGATGTAATCCTCGAACCGGTGGATCCGGGTGCTGACCGGGAACGGGATGCCGATTGTCGAGATGATGGCCTCGCCCCGGTCAAGGGTCTGGATCTCAATCTCCATCTTCGAGAGATCCTGCTTTGCGCTGCCCATGATGATCTCCCGGTCGCCCCGGTCCCCGAGGCCCATCACGACGAATGTGTTGATCTGGGCAAGGACTTTCGGGTCGGTGCAATGAATCCTGATATAAGAAGGATAAATAATTCACCAGTAACGATCAATTAAAAATTGTTGCAGATCCCTGCCGGACATACGTGTTTTTCCTATGAAGATCCTCCATTCCTCTGACTGGCACCTGGGCAGTTCGCTCCACGGCTACAAACGTTACGAGGAGTTTGAGGCTTTTTTATCCTGGCTGACCGATCTGATACAGGACGAGGGAATTGATATTTTTCTCGTGGCCGGAGATATTTTCGATACCAGTACACCAAGCAACCGGGCACTCGGCATTTATTACCAGTTTCTTAACCGGGTAACTTCGATTCCCAACCTTCAGGTCATTATCACTGCAGGTAATCACGATTCCCCCTCCCTTCTCAACGCACCGCAGGAACTCCTGAAACAGCTTCGCATCCATGTCTTCGGATCGATTCCTGAGAACCCGGGGGACGAGATAGTCATCCTTCGGAATGCACGGGGTGAACCTGCTCTCATTGTCTGTGCCGTTCCCTATCTCCGGGACCGGGATATCCGTATTTCCGAGCCTGGCGAAAGCATCGAGGAGAAGACACGGAAACTGGAGAACGGGGTCCAGGAACATTACCGGCAGATAACCGGTATAGCAAGATCGAAACGGGATGCCCTTGGAAGATCCATCCCGATTATCGCGATGGGGCATCTCTTTGTCACCGGGGGAAAGACAATCAATGAGGATGGCGTTCGCGAACTTTATGTCGGGAATCTTGCACGAATCCGGGCGGAAGACCTCTGTGAGGGAGCGGATTATCTCGCACTCGGGCACCTTCATGTACCGCAAACCGTGGGAGGTAACGATACTATCAGATATTCCGGATCCCCGCTGGCCCTCGGGTTTGGGGATGCCGGGCAGGATAAACAGGTTGTAATCATAGAGTTCGGATTGGGAGACCCGATTATCCGCACACATCCTGTCCCGAAATTCCGGGATATCAGGACCCTGAAAGGGGATATCAGCATGATCGAAGAGGAGATTTTATCTCTTCGGGATCTCGATCACCCGGTTTGGATCGAAGTAATTTTTTCGGGAACGATCCCCGGATCAACGGTGCAGACTCACCTTAACGAGATAACCAAGGGGACGAACATCGAAATAATCAGGGTAGTTCCGCAGAACACCGGTGATCCGAAGTTCTGTCCGGGAGAAGAAGGCGAATCGCTCGAAGATCTTTCTGTTACGGATGTATTCAGGCGCTGCATGGTCTCCGGAGATGTTCCGGAAGAAATCCGGCAGGAGCTCTCCGATTCATTCTCCGAGATCCTGCATGAGATGAGCGAAGAGGATGCGCTCGCTGAATGAGGTCTGTCCATGAGGATTCTGTCACTCCGGTTCAGGAACCTGAACTCCCTTGCGGGAGAATGGAAGATCGATTTCACGAATCCTGAATACGTATCTTCCGGGATTTTTGCAATCACGGGTCCCACCGGGGCAGGAAAAAGTACGATCCTAGATGCGATCTGCCTTGCACTCTACGGCAGGACGCCACGCCTGGGAAAGATCGCCGGGAATGCAGGAGAGATCCTGTCCCGGCAGACCGGGGAATATTTTGCCGAAGTGGAATTTCACTCGGAGAAAGGACAGTACCGGTGCACCTGGAGCCAGAGGCGGGCACATAAAAAACCGGATGGCGAACTCCAGTCTCCCAGGCATGAAATTGTTGAAGTGAAGACCGGTAAAGCCCTTGAGACAAAACAGGGGGCGGTCCAGCAGAAAGTGATCGAACTGACCGGGCTCGATTACCTGCAGTTCACCCGGTCTATCCTGCTTGCCCAGGGAGAGTTTGCCACATTCCTGGATGCAAAGGCAGAGGACCGGGCACCGATTCTCGAAAAGATTACCGGAACCGAGATCTACGGGCAGATTTCCATAAAAGTCCATGAGCGTTTCAGCAGGGAAAAAGCAGATTTGGCAGTATTAAACGACCGTGCCGAAAATACTGAGATGATTTCCGCAGAGCAGGCGGAAGAGCTCCGGAAGGAAAAACTGGATCATGAGCAGGTGATCAAGGACATTTCAACCCGCTGTACTACCCTTGAAACCGCAGTGAAATGGCTGGATACTCTCGCAGAACTGGAAAAGGAGATTGCTGATCTCCGTCGGCGGGATCTGGCACTTGCGGATCGCAAGAAAGCCGCCGGGCCGGATCTGGATGTTCTTTCCCTTGCCCGGAAAGCCCGATCCCTCGAAGGGATCTTTGCCGGGCTTTCTGCTTTACGGGGAGAGCAGGAACGCGATACTGCAGAGAAAACATCCTGCGAAGCACAGCTTGCGGAACTGAATGCTGCGTATGAGCAGGTTCTCGAAACATTCCGTACTGCCCGGGAGAAACGTGAGGCGACACTCCAGGAAAAAGAACGGGAAGAGGGGATAATCCGTACGGTCCGGGAGCTCGATTCCAAAATCCGGGAGACAACGAAGAACCGGGATGATCGCACCGAAGAGAGACGCACGATTGTTGAGACTATCCGTACATACCAGAATAGCCTGCGGGGTATCGAATCGGCACTCACCGCAAACCGGCAGGAACTCTCAGTGGCAGTATCGTATCTCGAATCGCACGCTGCCGACCAGACACTGATTGAATCCCTCTCAGGAATAGAAGAAGCATTCCGGCAACTCGATCTCCTTCTTGAAAAAAATGAGAACCTGAAACAGAATCTCCTTGAAACGGAACAGGCTCTTGCAAGGTACGAGGAGACAATCATTATCCGGAAGACCGAGGAGACAAGAGCAGCAGAGCGCCTGAAAAGAACGGAAGATGAAGCGGGCCGGGCGGGAAAGGAGCTAGCGGAGATCACGGGGAGCCGGGATATTGCGGCACTCCGGGAACACGCCGATACCATAAAAGACCGGGAGAACCTTCTCCTGTCTCTTCTCGATCAGGTCTCCCGTATTGATGAAGCCCGGAAGGAAGAGATAACGCATTCAC
>JBDKRP010000130.1:0-66678 GCA_039683275.1 Methanoregulaceae archaeon
GCTGCCGACCTCAGGGTGTTGAACTCAGCGTCCATCTGCTTCTCGATCTTCGCAAGTTCGGGCTTGTAGTCCTTGATGAACTTGATCTGGGGCAGCTCGTTCTTGGACTTGACCGTGTTGATCTGCGTCGGACTGACACCAGCCAGCTGGGCAGCGTAGGCAAGATCTGCGAACGTCTTGATCGCCTTCATCATGTCGTACTGCTTGGACATGTCACAGAACGTGTCGACCGAGTCGTATGCATTCTGCTGGAGGAAGATCTCACGGATCATACGGGCAACCTCGATGGTCACCTGCTCTGACTCGGGCAGGGCGTCGGAACCGACGAGCTGCACGATCTCCTGCAGTTCTGCTTCCTTCTGGAGGACTTCCATTGCCCACGACCGGATCTTGTTCCACTCTGGGGAGACTTCCTTGTCGTAGTAGTCCTGGAGGGCCTCGAGGTAGAGCGAGTACGAGTTCAGCCAGTTAATGGCCGGGAAGTGCCGGCGCTGGGAGAGCTTTGCGTCGAGTGCCCAGAAGACCTTGACGATACGCAGGGTGTTCTGGGTGACCGGCTCTGAGAAGTCTCCGCCCGGCGGGGATACTGCCCCGATAACCGAGACCGAGCCACCGGCACCGTTGAGGGCCGTGACCAGTCCTGCACGCTCGTAGAATTCCGAGAGGCGGGCAGCGAGGTATGCCGGGTACCCTTCTTCACCGGGCATCTCTTCAAGACGGCTGGAGATCTCACGCATGGCTTCTGCCCAGCGGGAGGTTGAGTCTGCCATCAGGGAGACATCGTATCCCATATCACGGAAGTATTCCGCGATCGTGATACCGGTGTAAACCGATGCTTCACGGGCAGCCACCGGCATGTTGGAGGTGTTTGCGATAAGCACCGTCCGCTCCATAAGAGGTTTTCCGGACTTCGGGTCTTCCAGGTGCGGGAACTCGACCAGAACTTCGGTCATCTCGTTTCCGCGCTCACCGCAGCCGATGTAGACCACGATCTTTGCGTCACTCCATTTTGCAAGCTGCTGCTGGGTAACCGTCTTTCCAGAGCCGAACGGGCCGGGAATTGCAGCGGTACCGCCCTTTGCAATCGGGAAGAGCCCGTCGAGGATACGCTGACCGGTGATCAGCGGAATGGTCGGGTTCATCTTCTCGGTGACCGGACGCGGGACGCGGACCGGCCAGCGCTGCATCATCGGGTATTCCCTGCCATCTTCCAGGACAATAACCGTCTCTTCGACGTTGAATGAGCCGGACTTGATCGTCTTCACTTTCCCGGGTTTTGCATTCGGCGGGATCATGACCTTGTGGACGATGTTCGTCTCCTGGACCTCCCCGATGATCGTTCCGGGGAGGACTTCGTCGCCTGCTTTTATGAGCGGCTTGAATTCCCACTTCTTGTCCCGGGGAAGACCCGGAGCGGATACACCGCGCTCGATAAAGTTGCCCATCTTCTCAACGAGGACATTCAGGGGCCGCTGGATACCATCGTAAATACTGGTAAGAAGCCCGGGCCCGAGCTCGACTGCCAGGGAAAGCCCGGTGTTCTCGACCGGTTCCCCCGGCCTGATGCCGGACGTGTCTTCGTAGACCTGGATGATCACATTCTGCCCGTCAATCTTGATGACTTCACCCATCAGCGCTTCGTCGCCGACTTTGACGACGTCGTACATGTGGGCATCAAGATTGACTGCGGTGACCACCGGGCCCGCAATCCGTTTTAATACACCCTTTTTAACTGTCTTGTCTGTCATTCATTCACTTCCACAGATCGACGCCCACCGAACGCTTGATCTTCTCGCGGAGGGATTCGCCACTCTCTTCCCCGCCAATTGCAATAACGGTCGGCTTTACCGAGTTTTCCAGGGTAAGCCGCAGTTTGCGGGGAAGCCGGTCCATATCATTCGAGCGGAGTACAAGGATTCCCACTTCGCTGTCCTGGAGGGCGCTCGTGACGTATTCATGGAGTTTTTCATCGTTTTCTGCCGCGTAGGTCTTTCGGATCCCGGCAAGACGGAATCCGAGAATGAATTCACTGTTGCCGATTACTGCAATCTCCATCTACATCACCAGGCACTCGGCAATCTTGTCTGTCGGGAGGTTCGATTCCTTCCCCCGGGCAATCGCACGAAGATTGGTCACTTCGTACTTCTTCTTTTCCAGGTACACGAGAATCGGATGAATCGAGAACGGCGTACGCTTCGACATCCGCTCCATCTGCTCCAGCTGGACGCGGGTGAGGGCTATTTCGATGTCCCTGACCTTGCGCTCCTTTTTCAGGCTTTCCAGGAGATCGAGAAGCGCTTTCAGCTTGACTTTCCGCATCAGGGAGTCGATAAACTCTTCATGCTGCGGGATACTGTTCAGCTGCTGGAGCTCGTCGACCGAGAAACTGCCGCCCGGCACCATGATCTCACGTCCATCCTCCTCGAATTGATCGGCACGGAGCCGGAAGAGGGTCTTGATATTTTTGATGTCAATATCAAGTTTTATGAACGCAAGGAAGAGATCCCCGCCTTTTACGCCGCTCTTTGCTTCTGCAATCAGGTCGGCGTAAAATTCCTTGTAGAGTTCATTTTCGAGACGGGCGAAGGATCCGCTCTCCATCGCCGGCTGGAACTCCCGCACGAGGACGGGATACAGCCGGGTGTCCTTGAGAGCGTCCATAATCCGGTCCGGAGAATCCTCATTGAGCAGCCGGTCAAGGAAAACCCGGTCAAGGCTCCCTGCCGGGATCAGGACTTCCTTGATCTTCCCGGGCTTTACACCCTGGATTTTACCGCGGATGATCGTGAGGACATTCTGGATATCCCATCTCCGGAGATAAGCTTTCGTGAAATGCTTGAGGTTCCCCGGAGTGATCTGCAGGATGCGCTGGTACTCTTTTGCAAGGTTCCAGCTGACCGCGACCTCGATAAGATTCGTTCCCCTGAACGCAGTCGCGAGTTCGTCGATCTCCTGTTTGTACTCCGTCTCTTCGATGAACCGTGCAATCTCGGGCAGGCTCATGTTGAGAAGCCTCTGGTACTCTTCGCGGGGAATGAGCTTCGCCTTCCGGACACGCATACGCGTGCAGACGTAGATGTAGGGCGCTGGTCCGGCCCCACTCACTTCAGGCATAAACGTTCCTCCCTATCCAAAGAGTGTATCTGACGCATCCTTCAACCCTGACTCCCAAATCCGGTTCAGGAATGTGCGGTAACTGTAGTCAATCGAGAGCTCACTGTCAGCGCTTTCGATTACGATACCGCCATCGATATCGATTGCCTTCCCTGTGGAAAAACCCTTGAACGCACCGTTCCCTGCGATAACCTCCCTGAGAACCGCAAGGTCGCGTTCGTTGCACCGGACGATCCCGGCAGGGATCTCCTTCTGGGCTTCCAGGAGGAGTTTTCCAATGGCTTCCCGGTGGAAGCTTGCGGGCAAACCGGCGATCTTTTTGAGGGCGTCTGCGTAGACGCTGTCAAGGAGCTTTTTCTGGGTGTTGAGGACTTCGCGCTTCACCACCAGGTGAGCTGCTGCGACATCCTGCCCGATAATGTGCCCGGTCTGTTTTTCCACTTCAGCTTCCATTGAGAGCTTGGTGGACTCGGCACGCTTCTGGGCGTCCGCGAGAATCTTTGCTACCTCATTTTGTGCGGAAGCGCGGATCTCCCCTGCCTCCTTCTGCCCTTTTGCCCGTATTTCTTCGACGACCGCTTCCAGTCCCATGGTCTCTCCTTCAGAATAATAAGAGGAGACCAACGACGAGACCGAAAATGACGATCGTTTCCGGGATGACCGTAAAGAGAAGCCCGAGACCAAAGAAATCCTTGTTCTCGGCAATTGCGCCGACTGCTGCCGCTCCGATACCCATTTCAGCGACACCGGTACCGATACCGGCGAGGCCGACTGCGAGACCTGCGCCGACTGCCTTCATTCCCACTGCCGATGCCTGTGCTACTGCGACTTCAGTCGCTACGGTTGCTACTGCTTCTGTTGCCATGATTATTCCTCAGTAAATCTTCGTTTCATTCCAAATGGATTGTACTTCTTTCCCCCACCCTTGTAGAACTTGGTGAAGAACTCAACATAGTGTAAACGGATTGAGTGGAGACCTCCTCCGAGGATCCCCAGTGCGGTGTTCATCGCGTGCCCGATCAGGAACACGAGAATTCCGACAATTATCATTACGATGCTCATCAGGGAGAAATTCTCAAGCGATGGCTCGATGAACATCCCGATGGACATATAGTTCACGACCATCGCGATAGCGACCGATGAGAGTCCCACCGCAACAAGACGGGTATACGAGAGCACGTGGCTGATGATCGTGGGTAACTCCACGAGTTCAAGTGCCGATTCCCGGGCGATACAGATCACACCGACAAGGATAAGGATGCCCCCGATAAGCGCTCCGAGCGTTATGCCGGCTGCAATTACAGGAAGTCCCGTCAGATCGATCATATAAGGGATAGCAAAATTCGCCCAGATAGCGATCAGAATTCCCCACATCACGGCGAGCCAGCCGAAGTTGGCAAGGACTGCTTTCATCCGGTGTTCGCCATGATCCTGCCGGGCATGGTTAACCATGCCGAGTCCGCGGCCCAGCGTTATGTGCAGGACACCAATCCAGACGGACAGGACCAGGAGTGCAGGAATTGCAGCATCCGAAGCTCCGGCTTCGCCGCCGATACCCAAGTGCCGGCTGAAGATGAGGGGATGCCACGGAAGTTCGAATCCTAAGAATTCACTGAACAAGAGACCGAAAATGATGGTTATGATGCTTGCGTTCCGGAGAGAGACAAGGAGCATTTTTCCTTCTTCTCCCTTCAGGAATTTCCGGAGCCCGAAGCACATCACAAGGAGAATCAATCCGTACCCGACATCTCCCAGGATGAGCCCGAAGAAGACCGGGAAGACGATCGAGACCATGAGGGTCGGATCGACCTCGGTATACCGGGGCCGGGAATAAACGTCCATTAACATCTGCGTCGGTTTCGCGAAGTCCGGGTTATGGTACTCCACAGGAACCGAATCGTGTTCAAGGTCAACTTCAATCTCGCTCGTAAAGATCTTTCCACCGGTTACCCGGTTTAAGCTTTCAGTAACCTCAGCGAGCTTTGCAGTCGGGACCCATCCCTCAGCAACAAACGTCTGGGCGGTCGTTGCGAACCGGAGGGGGGCCTCGGCCTGTTCCACATCTGACGACAGCAGCTCTTCGCATGCCATCAGGAATTCGGAGCGGCCGGTTTTGATCTCGTCAAGCTTCTTCGTGATCGATTCCATCTGGCTCCTGGCAGACGCTGCCTGCGAGTTCAGGTGGTCGATCCGTGCCTGTGCCGGACCGGTCTCTTCCGGTACCGGAACCGACTGGAAGCCGGCCGGGAAAAGCGCATTTTCAACTTCCTTTGCATGCTGCACAGGAGTGAATACCACGATGAAACTCGCCTCCTTCGAAGGGGCAAAATATTTCTCGTGGGGCGCTGCAATCGGGACATCTGTTTTGATGTACCCGGCGAAAACCGCAAGGCTCCGGTACCCGCGATACAGCTCCATATCAACGGGAATACCGGCGAAAGGCCGGAGCATTTCTATCTTGCCTTCGGCCTCTTTTACCTGGGCATCCAGCTTCGAGCGTTCTGCGATAAGATCCTCGATCTCACGCTCAAGGGCAGGGAGATCGGATTCTATCTTCGTTTTGATCGCAGATGACCGCTCCTTCCCGCTGGCTTCCATCTCCTCTTTTTTGAGAGAGAACGCATTCGCGATGGAACGGATCTTGATCAGTTCGCCCGATTTTTCACTGGCGCCCGCAAGAGGAGTACCTATCCGGAACCCGGTATAGGTTTCCTTACCCTGCTCGACAAATTCCTCGATATGAAAGAGATTGTGACGGTACAGTTCGCGGATGACCGGCTCCATCTGCTCCTTGGAGGCTGCGATTAAGAGCCGGCTCATCTGCTCAGGCTTGAACATGCAGCTGCTCCTGGAACCGTGAGACCAGCAGCTCGACCGCACGCGGGAGATTCTTCTCTCCTTTCTCATTCAGTGCCGCGGCCTTCCGGCTGCCTTCCTTCACGATCTCATCCCGCTTTGCTAATGCCTGCTGCCGTGCATCTGCGAGACGCTTTTTCTTGTACTCTTCAGCATCATTCTGTGCTTTTACGATCAGGTTGTCAGCTTCCAGCTCTGCCTGTGAAATACGCTTCTTCTTCTCGGCTTCCGCCTCACTGATAACCGATCGATACTCATCTTCGGTTTTCTTGATACTTGCCAAAACCTCAGTTTTCATCCAACCCTCCTCTCACGCCATAACACCAAATATGGAGAAAATTTCCCATATATGTGTTGCTGTTTATGCGCTGACGAGTAGATAGCATTATTCCAGCCCAAAAACAGCGTAATCTAGATATTACTGCTTACACCCTATGAAAGTTACGAAATCTGGTTCGACCCGGAATAGTAGTTTTATTATTTTTATCAGATGGAAAAACGGTATCCTGAAAAAACTACAGGATTCCTTTCCTCAGGAGTGTCCTGAATAAATTCCCTATATTGTCGGGGGAATTGTCTCAAACGAGATAGCATCCGGAATGTTTGAGACCTCAATTCCCCCGGGAACTCCCCGAAGCACAATCCCGGCGAGTTCGTCCGACGAGCAGATAAGGTGCTGCTCCGGATGCGTCCCCCTCCGGATACCGCAATTCAGTTCGATAACCGGCCCTGCGGAGATGACAATACGAAGCCTTCGGGAGCCGGGATGATCTTTCGGAAGCACGATAAGCGGCATGCGATAGACCCGGACGAGATCGATCAGCATCCGCGCTGGTTCGAGCGGTCCGCCCTCCGGGGCAGAAGCAGCGACAAGGTCGCCCGGGGATAATCCCTGTACATATTCCCCTTCGGGAACCTCAATGCAGAGCCCCAATCCCGATATAACCTTCCCGACAAGAAGAAAAGAGTGGCTTCCCCGCAAAAGAAGGAAACCGCCATCGAGTTCCAGAAACATGCAGCAGGTTATACTTCGGTAACGTCGTCAGACTGGCAGCTGGGGCAGACAGGTTTTCTCCCCAGGCCTTTGAACCGCTCCCCGCATTCGTTGCACCGGTAATCTTTTCCCTTCACCCGCTCCGAAAATTCGATATCAGTTGGTCCCCCTGCCGAACACATGGATAACTCACCAGTTGGAGATTCAATCCGGGATTATTTAATCGTGTTCCTTCACGAAGTCGCTTTGAAGGGCCCTTCCGTGACCGCAGGCGGAATCAGATGAAGAAGTTGAAGGTAATGATCGAGATGATGAGCATGATACTGGCATGTTTGACGCCGCTTGCCAGGGAGCCTTCCCCAAGCTGTCCTGCAATAAGCCCTGAGAAAAAGGCCTGCATCAGGCAGCTGTGGTACAGGAGACGCCGGAAGGTTGCAATCGAGACACTCCCCACACCGGAGAGGGCTCCGTTGAATGAGGCTGCACCGCTTCCGGATGTGCTTACCTTTGCGAGGACCGGCAGGAACTGGTTGGTCAGGACCGCGACTACAAAGAGGAAGACAAAGAACGAGAGGTACACGACAGCTGTATAGATGAACATGTCCGACATACGCTCTCTCTTGAGGATCCAGGACATCTTTGCATCACTTGCTGCAATAGTCAGCACTTCCCCAATCTGCCCGCTCATCTCGGCAGCTTTCGTGATGAGCGTTACCGTACGGGCGATGAGCGGCGTACTGATCCGTTCTTCAAACCGGATAAGTGCATCCGTGAAATGGGCTCCCCAGTCCATATCCCGCTTGATCCTTTTTATCTCGTAACTGAGAAGACCGAGATTGGTATTCACAAGAAGGGTAATTGTCTGGGCGATAGTAAGGCCGACCTTGTTGATGTTTGCCATCCTCTCCAGAAAATCAGGGATGAGATCCTCCAGACCCAGAATTTTCCTGACCCACATTTCATAAAAAATGCCGTACGGGATCATGATGATGAGGATGGCTATCACGATATGATCGTCGATAACATTGAGGAATACTTCGAGATCATTGTAATACGGGGTATTATAGAGAATAAGTCCAATGTAGAGAATCGCCACCGGTACGGTGATGAGGAAACTCCGGTTTACGTTCATCACGAACCCCTGGAGAGGATGCTTCAGCTGGTGGAGGATATCCCGCCACCGGTCGTACCTGGCGAGCTGGGCAAAGAGTTTTTCTTCCCCGGTCTTCTTTACACGATGAACCTCTTCGTATTCATGGAGCCATTTCTCCTTGTGGTACCGCTCCGCCCGTTCACCTTTGATTGAGATCATATCGATGAGAAGGATGAAGACGAGGGACCCGATTGGGAGAACTGCGTAGGTCACTGCGGTGAACTGCAGGATGGCCGCTCCCCCGACCATCCCCATTACGACCATGATGATGATGAGAAAGAGCGGCCCCGCAACAAAGAGCGTGACGTAGGATTCAGCAACCATCGAGAGGAAATTCAAAAACTGCTTCTGCTCGAACCGGGCTTCTTCCTGGTACAGCCGTACCCGCATCGACAGGAAGGCCGACATATCCCCCCCACTCTCGATGACTGACAGGAGATCTTCCAGGAAATTCTTCAGCTTTTCCGAGGGTGTGGTCTCGGTCAGGTGCTTGAGCGCGGTAACAACATCGTACCCAAAGAAATCCGCATCCCGGACTACCTGCCGGAACTCAAGCGCAATCTCCCCATAGATGTTAGAATTTTCCGAGAGTGACCGGAAAATGACCATCAGCTGGGCTCCCCCCCTGCGCATCGCATACATGTACGCGACCGCGTTGTGGATGGTCATATTGATCTTTGTTGCCCGGGTACTTTTCGCGAATCCGGGCATACGGAGCATGGTGCTGTAGGTCAGGTAGCTTCCAAAGACAAACGCGACAATTACCGCAAAACCCTGGAAGAAGAAAAAGATCGAGATTCCCCCGATGACGTCGGGAATCGGAAGATTGAGAACGTTATAGATCCCGATCTGCCCGCCGGGACGCACAACCGCAAAGAGCAGGGTTACAAAAAATCCGCAGATCGCAAAAAGAATTCCCACTCCTCCGGAAACAAGGACCGCCTGCACAAGATAGTGCTCGAGCGTGATACCGCTCCGGGACGCAATCATGTCCGCATGCAGGCCCTGGAACCGGATGGGGTCCCGCTGGATCCAGCGGCGAATCAGGGATTGAAGGTTCATTTCAGTACCTTTCGGAGATCGCTAATATTTTCAAGGACCTGCCGGGCATCGATATGATAGGCCTGGAAGATCCGTGACACCGAAATATAATCCCGGATCTCCTGCTCGTGCATGGCGCGTAATACATCCCGCCTGGCATGGATCTCCGCATCAAGCTGGTCGCGGCCCCACCCGCGCCGGGCTGCGATATCGGAATATACCTGGGATCGCCCGGTAAAACTGAAAACATCCTTCACCGGATCGTATTCAAATACGTTATTGACCCGCAGATTGCCGGAGTTCGGGTCGATACCCGCGATCTCCACGATCTCCTGTGCCCTGCGGACCCGCTCCCGCCCTTTATAGATGAGTGCCTGGACACTGACAATATTGAGCGCCTGGACCATATTTCGCGGGACACTCAGGGGCTCGCTCTCCAGACGGTGGATCGCCGCATCCACACTTCCCGCGTGCATTGTCGAGAATGTCGTGTGACCCGTATTCATTGCCTGGAAAAGCGTCTGGGCTTCATGTCCCCGGACTTCACCAACCAGGATATATTCGGGGCGCTGTCGCATCGCAGCCCTGAGAAGATCGAACATGTCGATGGCATTACCGCCTTCAGTCAGCGCTTCCCGGGTTACACTCGCTATCCAGTTTTCATGGTACAGGGTAATTTCCCGGGTATCTTCGATAGAAACGACTTTTGCCATAGGGGGGATGAAGAGAGAAACCGCGTTGAGGGAACTCGTCTTCCCGGATGCCGTCCCCCCAATGAAAATGAGACTTTTGTTATTCTCAATGGCCATCCAGAAGTAGACCAGCATCTCATCACTGAAGGTGCTGTACTCCATCAGCTCCACCGGGGAGAATGGATCTTCACGGAATTTGCGGATGGTAAACGAGGTCCCCCGGGTTGTAACTTCCGCCCCGAATGTCAGCTGCAGGCGGGAACCTTCCGGGAGGGTGGCATCGATCATCGGAGTTCCGGCAGAAATGTGTTTTCCTGACCGCTGGGCAAGCGTTATCGCGAGGGAATTCAGTTCCTCCTCTTCAAACTGGATATTGGTCTTGATATTCCGGTATTTCCGGTGATAGAGAAAGAGCATTACCCCGTTCCCGTCGCATGAGATATCCTCGAGATTCTGGTCTTTCATCAGGGCGTCGATCCTCGACCAGCCGATATAGTTGCGGACCAGGTAATACTGGAGCCGGAAGAGGCTTATATCAGCCAGATTGAGACCATAATCCTTGAGGAGTTCGTTCATTTTATCCATGAGAATCTCAGTCCGGTCCTTTCCCAGCTCTTCATCGGTGAGGATCAGAACATCCCGCAGGTCTTCATGGAGCCGCTCGAGGAGTTCGTATTCAAACTCCGAGACATGCGGTTCAAATAAAAGGTATTCGTTCTGGCCGGTTTTTTCGTTAAGGGCTATATAAACAAGAGAACGCCCTTCTTCAATCCAGTACTGGTCGACGGTTTGGTATCCCGCAGGTACTTCAGGTTCCACAAGGGATCCGTGGACCGCAGGATCATACTGTACTATCGTCCGTTTCTCCCGGGTAATCCCCAGAAGGCCGTGAGTTTTACTGACATAACCCTTTACAGCCCCGGCAGAGCCCTCCTCCACCGGAGTTTCCTCTTTCGACCCGTGAAACAGGGGGATCTTCATTACCGGGAACTCCTCATACTGCGACGCCTGGCTGAGTGTCCATGGGGGATGGCCCCCGGAATGTGGACAAAAATGACCTCTCCGAACACTCCGCCGTGTTCTGGTGAGAATGTCACCCCCATGCCAGATAAAAGTAACACAGAACCCGGTAGCACTCAGAACCCCGGACAGCGGAAGGGTCAAATAGCATTCCCTCTGATGAGAAGATAAGAAACCAGCGTCTCCCGCTGATTTTCGGATACGATACCATGCCCGATACAGCAATGTTGCGGATGCCGACCGGCATCACTTCACTTGATCCGGTATTCGATGGAGGTGTGCCCCCCGGTTCAATGGTACTCCTTCTCGGGGACGCGGGTGCAGGCTCCTATGAATTCGTGTACAGTTCTCTCGCAAACATCCTGAAACAGAAAAATGAGGGCGCCAACGCACCATCGATTGTGTTCCCTGAAGAGATCAATTATGTCACGTTTACCCGCCTGAAGGATGATGTCAGGAACGAGATCGCCCTGTCATTCAACCCGGATTTTGTCGGGACCATCTCGTCACAGGTACAATTCTCCGACCTTTCGGAATCATACTTTGACTCGAGTGTCGTTCCCCACAACTGGTACAGCAGCACCGATATCGTCACCCGGCTCCAGCAGAGATCCGGGCACGAACACCTCCTGGCCCACCTTTCAAGAATTCTCGATACTGCAAAACCGGGAAGTCTTTTTGTCTTTGACTCGATCACCGATATCGCGACCCGGTGTTCCGCAGCCGACCACTGGCAGACGATGGCCGGGTTCCTCCGGGGACTCCAGCGGGCATCGAAACGGTGGGGTTCAACAAGTTATCTTCTCCTGACCCGGGGCATTCTCGATACCGCCAAGGAAAATGAACTCTCGGACATCGCAGATGCAGTCATAAACTTCCGGTGGGAGGAGACAAAAGGGGAACGAAGGCAACGGGTGATGTATTTTGACAAGTTCCGGGGAGTGATGACGCACTTTGAAGAGAAGGACATTGTTCGGTTCAAGATCCGGATCTCGCCGGACCGCGGATTTGATGTGGAGAGCATACGGGTGGTCATATGAGCGAAGAACGCGTCAAAATGGGAATTGAGGGACTGGATGATATGATGGGCGGGGGGCTGATACCCGGCAGCATCTGCGCCATTATCGGAACATACGGTACCGGGAAAACCACCTTCTCCCTCCAGTTCATATGGGACGGGCTGAAAAACGGTGAGAACGTCATCTACATCAGCCTTGAGGAACGGGAGGAGCGTATTCTCCGGTACATTGCCCAGAAAGGATGGGATGTGAAGCCGTTCCTGGGAAAATCCCTCTTCATTTTCAAGCTGGATCCGACCGATTTCAATATCGCCAATAACCGTATCAAGAACGAACTCCCGCAGATGATCAAAGAGGTGAACGCCTCCCGGGTCGTTATTGATCCCATCTCCCTTTTTGAGGATCTATTTGAGACAAACGCCTTGCGAAGACGCGAGATGTTCCGGTTCTTTGAGGGATTCCGTGACCAGAACTGTACGATGGTAATTACGAGCGAAACCGATCATGAAAACCCGTTCCTGAGCCGGCACAACCTGATCGAGTACCTCTCAGATACGGTGATTGTGCTCCGGTATGTCAGGCCTTCCGATTTGACGGATGTCCACCTGGCACTCGAAGTCGTGAAGATGCGGCTTTCGCAGCATTCCCGTGAGATCAAGCCCTATGAGATCCAGCCGGATCAGATTCTGGTATATTCAGAAGCAAATGTGTTCTGAGGAAGAGTCAGAACACCGGAAATTCATTTTTCCATTGTTTCCAAAACTTCCATAACGGCTGATACACTCAGGATTTCAGGACCAGACCTAAACGGTGATGCCGACGAGGTTGAGAAGTATCAGGGCGACAACGCCGGGTAGTCCCCCAAGACCGCAGATAAGGATAGTTGCGGTGCTGTACCCGAGATCCGACTTCCCGATCCAGCTCATAACCCCGAGATAGTTTATGAAAAAAAGGAGCGCAAGGCCCAAAACCGCATTGATGACCAGGATCATGAATTTCTTTGCCAGGAAATAGATCAACCCGGCGATAATTACAACAAATATGAGGGCGTAAATGGCGTCCATGCTTTCTATGTACCAATGATATGCTGGGAATTTAATCGTATTGCGGGAAGCCGCATCGAGCCAAGCACCCGGGTCTCTTTCCCGAGACCCCCAATCTCTTTGAGGAGAGAGAATGCATTTCCGGCAAGCATCGCTTTCCTGACCGGTTCGCCATAGGTACCATCCTCCACCCACATCGGGTTCGTAAGTTCAACGGAGAAATCCCCGCTCATCGGGTTCGCGGTATGCGCTCCGATCAGGTTCTCAACGTAGAGTGCCCGCTCATCGCAGACAGCGGTCCGGGGGCCATCGACAACAAGGTTATGGGATCCGATTGAAGTTGCACCGCCCGCTCCGCCCCGCACTGCACTTCCCGTGCTCTCTTTCCCGTACCGGTATGCAGTCTTAAGATCATAGGCAAAACAACCTACGGTCCCGTTCCTGATGAAGTCAAGCCGCCGTGTCGGGACGCCTTCCGCATCCCAGTAACTGCTGCCCAGAGCATGGGGAATATGGGGGTCATCGAATAGCGAGAACGCCGGATCAAAGATCTGCTGTCCCAGGAACGGGGCAAGATAAGATCTTCCCGCATTCACATTCCGTCCCGAAAGCGCCGGGATAATAACCTGCCCGAGGATCTGGGCAAAAGCTAAGGGAGAAAGGATGACATCGCAGGTTCGGGTCGGGACGTCGGTTCCTTTGACAGAGTGGGTTGCGAGGAATGCGGCCCGTTTCCCGACAGCACCCGGATCGACATCCATGCCGCAGGACGAATCGAATTCGAATCCTGTTGACTGGCCGCAGATCACTTCTGCCGATACCGAGACGTCGGTCTTCCGGTCCGAGTACAGAACACCATGGCTGTTCGCGAGAGTTCCCATTGAGCGCGAGAGTGACGCAGATGCCGTGGTGATCTCGGCCCGGTCATAGGTTTCAACTCCCGCACGAATTCCCCGGAGAAGCTTTTCCACAGTGGCCGGATCGAACACTACCCCTTCATCGAAACTCAGGTTTTCCTGAGGGAACTTTACCGGTTCCGGAAGCCCTCGCCACTCCTGCGGGGTGGCAAGATCCCCGCTTGCAAGAGCCGATTCAAGACACTGCTCCCATCTGGCCGGATCGTTCGTGCTTGAACTCCCGATACGACCATTCCGGAATGTCCGTATGCCAAGACCGAAATCCCGCGTCTCATGGGCATGGCTCACCTTCCGCTTCCTGAGATCCGCAGAAAGTGAAGACCCCGAGACAACGATGACTTCTACCTCGTCCGCTCTCTTCTCTCCTTCTTTGAGGATTCTCTCAATTATCTCCACTGCCACCCACCACCGCATCCTGCAGAAGAACGTGCGGGGCACCGTCGCTCACCGGGACGCTCTGCCCTGATTTCCCGCAATACCCCGGATGCATCTTCCGGTCATTCCCGACAAGACTAATCCCATGAAGTGTTGAGAGGATCTCACCCGAAAGGGAGACATCACGTACCATCGGACCGAGCTCCCCGTTTTCCACCAGGTAGCCGTACTCCGCATTAAACTGGAAGACGCCTCTCCCGGGGTCAACCTCACCGCCCCGTGACCCTATCAGGAGAATCCCGTTCCCGCACGCTTCGAGAATTTCCCCATATTGTGCATCCCCGTTTTCGATAAACGTGTTACTCATCCGTACAATGGGCCGTTCACCGGGCATTGCCCGGGCATGGCCTCCGGTGCCGTTCCCGACCGCAGCGAGCGTCTCCCTGCTATGGAGGTACGAGGAGAGAACACCTTTCCTGATGATCTCGGTCCTCGTTACCGCCACCCCTTCCGCATCGAAGGGTTCGAACCCGAACTCCGGGAGGGAGGGGTCGTCCACGATGGTAAGAAGAGGACTACCGATGGTTTCCCCCACTTTTCCTGCAAGGACCGATCCGCCTTCCTGCACGAGATCGCCTTCGCTCGCATGACCGACCGCTTCGTGGGCAAAGACCCCGGCAAGTTCGGGGTCCAGTACCGCACGCATTTTCCCGCCTTTTGCCGGTCGGGCATCGAGAAGTGCAAGTGCAATATCAGCTGCAGATCTCCCTTTTGACTCTTTTCCCCGGAGGTTCAGGCCCCGGAGGGAGTGTTCACGCTCGTATCCCATCTGGATAGTTCCGTTCCGCGACGCAACCGCAAGGACATTGTACCCGGATCGGCAGAGCTCGTAGGTCAGCCCGATTCCTGAGCTGTCCTCAAACCGGACCTCCTCGGACCGCTCCGTGTAGGTTGCCCGGGTATTCACGATACCCTCTCTTCGGGCAGCCCGCTCAATTGCCGAAAGAAGCCCGGTCTTCTCTTCCAGGGGAATCGTGCGGGGATCTTCCGTCACGTCGGGAACCGGCAGGATGCGCCGGGTCGCGGGAGCAAGATGCACCGGTTCTTCCGTGATCGCAGCAAGCTTCGCTGCGGACTGGATGAATTCCTCGAATTCTTTTCCCGAAGGCCGGGTGAAATTATCGATCTGGACAACTCCCCAGCCTTTCGATCCCAGGACACGGAGAACCGCCTTATTGAAAAAAGAAGTCCCCGCTGATTCTACAACCCCGTTATCGATATCGATATGGGAGGACTGGCCGGCAACATGCCGGACATCCCAGTAGCGGATATCCGTCATGGTCACCCTGCAGTCGGACCGGGTACGGGGGTCTCAAAGACGGCGGCGGTGGACCGTTCCGCCATCTTCTTCAGTTTTGTCAGGAATCCCTCGGAGTTCTCGGGTACAAGCGCTATCCGGAGCACTTCTTCAATGGTATCGACCGCAACGATCTCAACCATACTCTTGTACCTCTCCTCGATCATGACATCGTCTGCATTGGTCCGGGGTATGAGAACCTTCTTGATTCCCGATTTCGCTGCAGCTTCGATCTTGAACGTGACCCCGCCGACAGGGAGGACATCGCCCCGGACCGAAAGCGAACCGGTCATCGCGATATCCTGACGGACCGGAATTCCTTCAATTGCGCTGATGACGGCAGTCGCAACGCTGATGGATGCGGAGTCCCCTTCGACACCGCCATAAGTCCCGATAAACTGGATGTGGATATCGATATTCCGGATGTCCTTTCCAGTGAATTTCTTGATGATTGCCGAGACATTCTTGATGGATTCCTGGGCTATCTCCCGGAGCATCCCGGTCGCAATCACCGAACCGCTTGCCCCCTGGGCAGGGGTTACTTCTGCCATGATAGGGAGGACAGACCCGGAGTCTGATCCCATCACGGCAAGACCGTTGACCCTGCCTACCCGGGTGCCTTCGATGACCGTCAGTTCGTACTCGCGGCTTCTCCCGATGTAATCATCGGATATCTGGTCCTCGATAGACCGGGCGGTCTTCTTTGCTGCAATCACATGGGCGGCGGTCGTGATCGGGGCGCCTTCCTGGCGGGCAAGGTCACCTGCTACACGGATAAGGCCTCCCATATCCCGGAGCTTAAGGGTCAGGTGCCCTTTCCGGTTCGACCTGCGCCGGGATTCGCGGATAATCTCCTCGATTGCACTCCGGTCGAAATGGGGAATCTTGCCATCCTTCTTCACTTCCTGGGCAATGAACCGGACGTACTTCTCCCGGTTCTCGGGAGTATCCTCCATGCTCTCGGTCATGTAGACTTCGTACCCGTAGCCCCGGAGACGGGACCGCAGGGCGGGATGCATACCCTGGATGGCATCCACGTTCCCTGCCGCAATCATCACGAACCTGCACGGGACCGGCTCGGTCCTGACCATGGCACCGCTCGACCGCTCGCTCTGCCCGGTGATCGGGAACTCTCCCTCCTGGAGGGCAGTAAGGAGGTTCTGCTGCGAGTGGGGAGTCAGCGTATTGATTTCATCGATGAAGAGAACCCCGGTATGTGCCCGGTGGATTGCTCCCGCCTCGACCCGGTCGTGGGACGGGGTCTCGAGGCCTCCGCTCTGGAACGGGTCGTGCCTGACATCTCCCAGAAGGGCCCCGGCATGGGAACCGGTACCGTCGATAAACGGTGCCGTCGTGGTCTGGTCGTTTGAAACAAGGAGCTTTGGCACCATCGATTCCTCACGGGGTGTCGTGTACCGGAGCGCCATGAAGATAAACGCGGCCGCGATAATCCCCATCAGCCACTGGTAGGTGATGAACGAGTACCCGATGATCCCGATGATCAGGAGCATGATGAGGGTATTCCTGAACTGGATCTTCTTCTTGGCTTCCGCCTTATGGGCAGCGACGATCTGTTTCCCCCTCCCAGCCGGAACGGTCCGCACAATCGGATTATTGGGATCATCGGAGTTGGGGTATACCAGGATGTCCTGGAGTTCCTCCTTTGGCAGGAGCTCGGCCATTGCTTTCGCAAGCATCGATTTCCCGGTACCGGGACTCCCGATCATCATCACATGTCTTCGCTGGATTGCGGCCTTCTTGATAACTTCGACCGCATGTTCCTGGCCGATGACCTGATCGATAAGCTTGGCCGGCACTTCAATAGCAGATGACGTATCGGCCGCAACATCCGCAGGTGCCGATTCTTCACCTGCGGGATTTTCTGTCTGCTGCACCGTAGCTGGATTCTCTGGCGGGGTTCCTGACAGTTCTCCGCCCGGATTAACCGGCGTACTTACCGGTTCCTCCACGGCACTATTCTCGTGAGTTTTCTGTTCCATCTCGGGTTGCCCTCGAAGCATACAAGCGATTTTCCGATACACAGGACACAAAAAAGAGCGCCCGTTTATCGGATTGCGTTGCACTGTTTATTTCTTCCATAATGGTTTAAGTAGTTTCAGCTCAGGTTACCTTCGGTAAATTGCATTCCGGGCCAGGAAATAAACCCCGTGCTCCGGGATGTCCTGCGGGAACCTTGTACGACAGCAAAACAGGATCCTGAATCAAAAACCCTAAACCTTGAATAGCCACCGGCACCAAGTGGATGGTGCGATGAAAGTAATCAGCACCGAAAGCTCCCAGGTCCTCGCCGCACGGGTCGCAGGGTTCCTTGGTGTTCCACTCGTCGAGGTAAAATTTTCCCGGTTTCCGGATGGCGAACACTATCTCAAAACAGGTGCCCTTGACGATAATACCCTGATCATCGGCAGTGTTCCGGATAACGATGCACTGGTCCAGCTCCTGCTCCTCATCGATGCCTGCGATACGTCCCGGGTCAGGCTCGTTATTCCCTATATGGCTTACGCGAGGCAGGATAAGCGGTTCAACCCGGGTGAGCCCGTCAGTGCGAGAGCCATATCCCGCGCGCTAGGTGCCGGAGTCAGCGAGGTGTTCACGGTCAATATCCACGAACCTGCAATTCTTGGGAATTTTGGCGTACCGGTCCGGAATCTCAGCCTTGCACCGGATATCGGGGCTTATATCGCGGGAAAAGATCTGGATAACCCCCTGATTCTTGCACCCGATGAAGGCGCGGCATTGTTTGCCGAAGGGGTTGCTGCCGGAGGAGGATTTGATTGCGACCACCTGGAAAAAACCCGTCTTTCCGGGGAATCTGTCCGTATGGCACCGAAACGGCTTGACGCCGGTTCCCGGACTGTCGTCATAGTGGACGATATCATCTCGACGGGGGGCACAATCGCAACCGCAACCCAGATGCTGTACGATCAGGGAGCAACAGAGGTGTATACGGCCTGCGTTCACGGAGTTTTTACCGGAGGCGCCTATATACGGCTGATAGCAGCCGGGATCCGGGAAATTTCCTGCAGCGACACGCTTGAACGGGTATGCAGCAGGTACTCTGCGGCGGAACGCATTTCCGCTGCCGTGAAACGGTAACCCGGCAATGCCAGACACACCTCATACAATCTGGAAGGACTCTTCATGAAACGGGTCCTCGATTCATCGTTCTTTTTTGCCGATTATCCCTTTGACGGCGAGCTCTTCACAACACCTTCCGTAGTTGGCGAACTTGTCGATCTTTCCGCAAAATGCCGTTTTGAAAATCTCCTAGCACAGGGGCTCACCGTGCAAGAGCCGGTACCGGAGGCGCTGGAAAAAGTAGGGCAGGCTTCGAGAAAAACCGGGGATGGCAGCGTACTATCCGCAACCGACCGCAATCTCCTGGCTCTTGCTCTCGATACCGGGGCAACCCTTCACACGGATGATTTTGCAGTCCAGAATGTCGCCCACGCTCTCGGGATACCCGTGGCACCACTCCGGCAGCGCAGGGCGGACCCGATCCGGTGGAAATTCCGGTGCACCGGATGCGGGAGATATTACCGGGAAACCGGGGAGTGCCCGGTCTGCGGCGCAGTTATTAAAAGAAAACTTAAATAGCTGGCAATAAACCTCTGTTCATGTCTTCTCTTGAAGAGCTGATCAGCCGGGCAAAACTGCTCCTTTCCGAAGGCCACAGTCCCGGCCAGATCGCCGACGAGCTCTCCCTCTCCATGGAAACAGTAACCTGGCTCCTCACCCAGGCAAAGGGAACATCGGCACCGAAAGATGTCCATATTGACTGGACCGCGATCAGCAGCGAATCGTCCCTCCTTGACGGGATTTCGATGCTTCTCCTGAAGCGGTATTACTGTGCCATTGCAGCTTCCGATGAAGATGAACCGGATCCCGTGGATGTAGTTGTCGGGATAGCACTCTCGGGCATCCCACTCGCGACCGTTATCTCCATCGAAGAGAACTCCCGTCTCGCTATTTACCACCCGTCAAAGCAGAGCACAAACGAAAAGCCGGTAGGATCGATCAGCGGGAATTTCGCCCCGATAAGCGGACAGCGGTGTATTATCGTGGACGATGTCATCACTTCGGGAAACACCATGAAGGAAGTCGTTACGTACCTGCGCAAACATGGCGCGATCCCTGCTGCGATCTGGGTCATCTTTGATAAGCGGGGCGTCCGCGACATCGAAGGAGTTCCCGTATACAGTCTCTTCAAGATATCCCGCATCGATTGAACCGGTCCTCTCAGGCGGAGAGGCCATGTGAGATTGATTTATATAGAAGTTCAATTCCATTTTTTACCACATTGGAGGATCCATAATGCTAGCTGGACAACCTATTATCATTCTTAAAGACAACGTCGAGCGCAACTATGGGCGTGAAGCCCAGCGCTCCAATATTACCGCAGCAAAGGCTATCGCTGGAGCAGTGCGCAGCACGCTCGGCCCCCGTGGCATGGACAAGATGCTCGTCGGGTCCACCGGAGACATCGTTATCACGAACGACGGCGCGACCATCCTTGAGGAGATCTCGGTCCAGCACCCGGGTGCAAAGATGGTTATCGAGGTCGCAAAGACCCAGGATGACGAAGTTGGCGATGGCACCACGACTGCAGTAGTCCTTGTCGGTTCCCTGATGGAACAGGCAGAGATACTGCTGGAGCAGGACATTCACCCGACCGTCATTGCCCAGGGATACCGCCTTGGTATGGAGAAGGCAATCGAGATTATAAACAGCCTTGCAATCTCCGTATCTCCCACCGACAGGAAGATCCTGATGAAGATCGCCGATACCTCCATGACCGGGAAATCCATCGAATCTGTCAAAGGCAAAATCGATGCGATTGTCGTAGACGCTGTCATGTCGGTTGCCGAAAAGGTAAACGGGAAAATCGTTGTCAGCGAAGACGACATCAAGATCAAGAAACAGAAGGGCGCTGCAATGGACGATGCCGAGCTTATCAAGGGCATTGTCATCGACAAGTCCCGTGCAAACGACCAGATGACGAAGAGCGTGAAGAACGCAAAGATCGCGCTCATTGCTACCCCCCTTGAGATCACGAAGACCCAGGTCAAGGCAAAGATCAAGATCTCGACCGCAGACCAGATCAACGCCTTCTCCCTGCAGGAGCAGGAGACATTCCACCGGCTCGCGGACAGTATCATTGCGAGCGGCGCAAATGTCCTCCTCTGCCAGAAGGGTATTGCAGACCCGGTCCAGTTCTACCTTGCAAAGGCGGGTATCTTTGCCATCGAGGACGTGAAAGAGGACGATATGAAGTTCGCGGCAAAGTCCCTCCATGCGAATATCGTGAACAAGCCGGAAGACCTGACCTCGAAGGATCTCGGCCAGGCAGCGCTTGTCGAAGAAGAGGACGATGCCGAAATCACCAAGATCTCAGGCTGCAAGAACCCGAAGGCGACCACGATTCTCCTTCGCGGAACCTCAGACTACCTCATCGACGAGCTTGAGCGGGCGGTCGTTGACGGGACCAGCGTCGTAATTGATGCAATGGAAGACGGGACCTATGTCGTGGGGGGCGGTGCAGTCGAGACCGAGCTCCTGCTCAAACTGAGAAACTATGCAGAGAGCGTCGGCGGACGTGTGCAGCTTGCAATCGAAGCCTATGCAGACGCTTTCGCGGTGATTCCGCGGACCCTTGCGGAGAACTCCGGCCTGAATGCAATTGACAAGCTCGTCGAGATCAAGACCGCCCATGCAAAGGGCAAGAAATACGCCGGGCTCAATGTGTACACGGGAGCCATCATCGACATGAATGCGGAAGGAGTCTACGAGCCGCTCCGGTCCAAGCGCCAGTCAATCCAGAGTGCAACCGAGACCGCAGTCATGCTCATCCGGGTGGACGACATGATGATCACCCAGAACAGGCCCCGGTCTCCGGGACCCATGGCATAAATCCCGTCCAGAACGATCCTTCGCGTGAAAGGATTGGACCGGGATTCCCCGGTTCCGCATCTTTTTAGTACTCTCCCTTCGATACATAGTAGGGAAGAAACGAGCACTCATCCCTGCGTGCCGAGGTAGTCTAGCCCGGGAAGGCGGTAGCCTCGAAAGCTACTGGCGCCTTGCGCCTCGGGAGTTCAAATCTCCCCCTCGGCGTTTTCAACAGAGGGATCCTGATCCAATTCTGAAATTTTCCGAATCACTTTTCCGGTCATTCCGATATCGGTTACCTGCTGTGCCCATCTCTCCGACTCGGGTAAGCCGGACCGGTAGAGAACCGTGCCAAAGAAGTTATCTCCCGTCCCCGGAAAAAGGTATACCATGCAGTACCGGATGGTATGGGCGACACTCATTTTCATCCTCGCTCTTCTACCTCCGGTTGCCGCTGGCGGAGAGGTCCCATCGGATCTTCCCCGACTCCTTCTGGCCCCGGTCAACGCATCCCCGGATCAGGAGTTCCTAATGAACGGGACGCCGGATTACTCAGCCCGGAGGGAACCGGGATGGTACCCCCTTTCCGGTACAACCCGGTTTTTCCGGGATACCCTCCCCTCCGGAACACAGCGATACTGGATGGACATTACATGGAATGATCCGTCCCGTAATCTCCAGGTCACCATCTTCTCTCCCGAGGGTCCCCTTGGCCCGTACTCGAATGTTGCAAACGGCAGGATCGATGGCAGGATCTTCCTTGCTATGGAAAAAGATCCCGCACTCCCGGCCGGGAACTGGTACTACGAAGTCAGGAATGTGCAAGGTACCAATTACAGTATTGGCATATACCGGAACAAGGGGATCTGAAGCATGCGGAAAAAAGGTGTGGTATTTCTTATCATCCTGCTGCTCGTCCCGACGGTAATCCTCCCGACGACCGGTGGGGAAATCCAGGTGCAGTCAGGGTACATCGTTCCTCCGCCGGCCGGGGCAATACCGGTTTCTCCGGCAGAGGTGTCCTTCTGGGAACTGCCTCTCTGGATCATAGTCCTCCAGATAGTACTCTTACCCGGGGAATGCCTTCTCCTCCTTAAATTCCTGGTTCCCCTGCGCTACCGGGAGATCTCCTCACAAAACGTTCTTTTCCAGGATGTTCGGGCCCGGATCTACAATACAATACGGAACAACCCCGGCATCCACCTCCATGGGATCTCCCAACGGACCGGCATTGGTATCGGGACCGCCCGGTACCATCTCAGGATGCTCCTCCGGACCCACAAGGTCACTCTGAACCGGGACGCCGGGTCCATCCACTTTTTTGAAAAACGTGGTGCCTATACCGGACGCGAACAGGAGATCCTGAAACATCTTCAAAATCCAACCGCAAGGAAGCTGATCCATACAATTCTTGAGAATCCGGAGGCAAGCCGTCACCACCTGGCAGCTGCGGCCGGTATCTCCGGTTCATCGGTCACCTGGCATATCAAACGGCTGGAGGCCGACGGTATAGTCGCATCAGCCCGGATCGGAAGGACCGTTGCCTATACGGTTCCTTCGGAAACCCTGGAAAAAATCCGCGAATATGAGCGGATATCCGGGGAAACCTGACCTCCCCTTCGGCCACACCGGCACTCCTCCATTGGTCGCATTTGCATACTTTTTTCTTCCTGCCGCCGGAATACACCGGAGCGATATGGTCACGCTCCGGGCACTCGCCCCTTCCGATATTCCTGTCATCAAGGCCTGGCCCGCCTACCCGGACGAATTTCTGGATCTCGATTACGCCCTGCGGGACGGGGGCTGGCTGGACACGTACGGGGCGAGAGCAGATACCCGGATACTCGTGGCAGAATCAGACGGATGCCTCGTTGGGTTTTCCATTCTTACTGATAATGAGGGGGAATCTGCGGAATTCAGGATCGCCCTGCATCCTTCCAGGATTGGTACCGGGTTCGGTAAAAACCTGGCCCTCCTCACGCTTGCCAGCGGGTTTTCCTGCCCGGACACCCTCCGGATCCAACTGATCGTCCGGAAGAACAATCCGCGTGCCCGGCGACTGTACGAACGGATCGGTTTCGCTCCTGCCGGGGAATGCTCGAAAGAAATCGCAGGACGGTCCGTCGGTTTTTACCGGATGGAGATTGAAAGAGATCGGTTTTACGAGGTAAACCAGAAATGAAGGATGCCCTCTGCGTTATCGATGTCCAGAACGAGTATTTTACAGGAAAGCTCCCTGTCACCTTTCCGGAAGGAAGTTTCCGGAATATCCTTCTTGCAATGGATATCGCAATTGAAAAGGAAATTCCGGTCATTGTCGTCAGGCACGTGAATCCGGATCCGTATGCCCCGACATTTGCCCGGGGAGGCCGGGGAGCGACGCTCCACGATGAGATCCTGCGCCGCCATCGGGATTTTCTTATCGAAAAACAGCTGCCAGGAAGTTTCACGGGGACCGGTCTTGAGGCCGGGCTCCGGTCCCGGGGCATCGACACCATCACGATCTGCGGGTACATGACCCAGATGTGCTGCGATACCACGGCCCGGCAGGGATTCCATCTTGGTTTCTCGGTCAATTTCCTCTCGGACGCGACAGGAACCCTGGCAATTTCCAACCCTGCCGGCAGTATATCTGCAGAAGACCTTCACCGGGCAATCCTGATCACGCAGGCAATGCGGTTCAGCCGCGTAATTCCGACAGCGCAGTGGGTGGAGGAAATCCCCGCTCAGGTACCTGGCTGACACAAGTCTGCACTTTTTCGATCCCTGTCAGGATTTCCGGATAGATTTTTGCGTCAGCCAGCGGCACGGATTTTGTGAAGATTCCCTCGTATGCTGGGGGTCGGATGCAAAATGAGCGGATCGTTTTTTGCAGGTATGCCGGGACGGGGATCGTGCAATCCTGTCCCGGGTCTATCTCGTAATAATTGGACGAAGGGGTACCGGAATGCAGAATTTTTCCGGATTTTTCAGGGTAGGTCCCGGTCCTAAAAATATATCCGACCCCCCACATGGTTTTTCTTTGTTACTTCGGAGAATCCCTTTTTTTATGGGGGGGGTCGGATCAGTTTTTTCACATACCTGAGACCTTGCATCCTGCCGATCTCCGCTTCTGCTATTTCAGGGAATTTTCCTTCCCCTCTAAATGGCGCAGAAAAGGGAAATCACGTACCCGGGTCCTGCATCCGGATCCGCAGGATGACCGGCATCCGGGACCTTTTGCACAAACTGACGGGAGTCGTTACAGCATCGCGGGCTCATTCGCTTCGGAATTCTGGTAATCCGGATGGATCTCCTGCCGGACAATGAGCGCCAGTACGAGGATAACTACCCCAAGCGCCAGCGAGAGCAGAAAGGCAAGATCGAATCCTGCCGACAGGACCTGCTGCTTTATCGCAACCGGTGCCAGTTTCGTGACACCCTTCTCGGTAGCAACCATCAGGATACCATGGATGAAGACCATGTTAAAGACCGCAATGCCAAGGGTGAGCGGGGCAAAACGCTCAAGGCTGGTCAGGCTGGAGACCATGCCCCCCTTTGCCCTGGCAACTGAATTCATCACCATGTTCGATGCCGGGGAGATACTGAGCCCAAGGCCAAAGCCGATGAGAGCAAGGGCGAGGATAACATATCCGATCGGGGTGCCGGTAGAGAGACGGGTCATCAGAAGATACCCGAGGGTCAGGATGACCCCCGCACCGATACAGAGCCGTTTCGGTCCGACCCGGTTGAAGAGCAGTCCTGCAAGGATTCCTGCACCCATCATTGCAAACGAGAGCGAGCTCATGATGAGCCCGGAATCCGATGCCCCGAATCCCCGGACATATTCCAGGTAGAATGGAAGAAGATAGTTGATTCCCGAGAAACTGAAAAAGACCAGGACCAGGATAAGATTCGTACAAAGGAAATTTTTGTTCCGGAACAGGCCGAGATCGAGCAGCGGATCGGAAAAGCGGAGTTCGTGAACGATAAACCAGGAGAGGGTGACGACCGCCAGCACTGCCAGGCAAAGGATACCCGGGGAGGTCCAGCCGAACGAGAATCCTTCCGAGACCACAAAGAGCAGGGAGGCAAGGCCTACAAAAATTAATGCGGCTCCGAGCTTATCAAATCCTGCGAGGCAGCACCGCTTACTATCATGGGGAACAACTTTTGCACCCAGGATAAGAGCAACTATCCCCACCGGGACATTAATGAAGAAGATCCAGTGCCAGGACAGGTACTGGGTAAGGACTCCACCGATCGTAGGGCCGAGAGCAGTACCGAGTGCTGCCATGGTCATTACGATGCCCATTGCCTTCCCCTTCTGCACCTGGGGAATATATTCGGTGATCATTGCAGGAGCTATCGCAGTAATCATCGCCCCGCCGATCGCCTGGAAAATCCGGGAGGCGACCAGCGAGGGAAACGAATTGAGAAGATCCGGGAGAAATCCGCAGGTGAAGGAACCGGCCGTGAAGATGATGAACCCCAGGAGAAAGATCTTCCGGAACCCGACGATATCCGAGATTTTGCCGAAAATCAGGACGCAGCCTGCCATCACAAGGAGGTATGCAGTTGCAACCCAGCTCACGGTGCTGGACGAGAGGGAGAACGATTCAGAGAGGGTCGGGAGCGCGATATTCACAATCGTCCCGTCGAGCCCTGACATGAAGGTCGCAAGAGAAATGGAGAATACAAGGAGCCCGAACCCTGCGGCTGCCTTCCTGCTGCCGGAATCTTCCATTCATGTGTATTTCGGGCGTAAGCTGATGAGAATTGCGCTTCCCTGAGAGAGGAAACCCGGAAATGCGGGGAGAGATCCATTCTTGTATTCCGGAAACGACCCGGTATGGAATGACCCCGGGCAATACCACCGGGAACGGACAGGACGGAGAGAGAACGCCGCTCCTGACCGGTCCCCCATTCTACCTTCCCGAATTCGAGGAATCGTACCGGTACATCATCGACGAGTATGAAGTGGAACCACGGGACATTGCGATTTTCATGCCCTGTGCAGTCCGGAAACCGTACAGCCAGAGCCCGAGCCACCGGATCATCCGGATGATTCTATCGCAGGTTTTCGACCCGTCCCGGTACCATATCGTCATCTTCGGGACCTGCGGGATCGTGCCTGCTGAACTCGAAGAGATGTATCCCTATGCCCATTACCAGTACATGCTCGGGAAATGCCAGGACGAGAAGGTAAAATCGGATTTTCTCCGGATAGAGACGGACCGGGTTGCGGGATACCTGGAAAAGACCCGGGACGTGTACAGGTACCGGATCGGGTACTGTCTCGGCCTCTTCCGGCAGGCGCTTATCCAGGGGTCCGAAAAAGCCGGTGTCCCCATCGATCTCCTGCTCCCGACAAAGGAGAGCATCCAGCGGATCGTCGAGGAAGAGGAGTGCACGTTCCAGGAGGGAAGCCTTTCGATGGACCTGTATCTCGGCGAGTTCTGCGACCGGCTCCGCATGTTCCGGGACGAACACTGCGGCCCAAAAATGACTGATAAAAACGGGTAGCTCAGGTAGCGACTGATAATCCGGATAGACCCGGATTCATCCGGTTTTTCCTTTCCGGAACTCTTCCAGCTGCCCGTCGCGGTACACCCTTACGGAGATCTTCTCCCCTTTCTGGTACCGCCTCATCCATTCATCATAGGTCTTCTGGACGTGCCGGAGTTTGCGCTCTGCAAAATAGGTCTGCATGAATTCCAGGAACGCTATCTCCTGGGTAAGAAATGCGTTCTCGTATTCCTTGGTTTCCCGGGCTATCGCGAAGCTTTCTTCTTCAGATATGGTTTCCCCGTATTCCCCGTGCTCATTGAGCCCTGAGATCTGCCGCCAGTCCACCTTTCCGTCGACCCCCGGTTCCCGGTGCAGCATGTACGGGTAGATTCGGCAGATGGAGAACCGTTTATCGTAGACCCTGCACCTGCCGTCTTCAAGGAACCAGCATGAACCCGGGGCGTCATCCTTCACACGGAGGGCATACCCGGACACGTAGAAGATACCGTTCTGGTCGCAAAACTCGGGGCGGGGGGCGGGTTCAAGCGCCGCAGGTTCCATCTCTTTCACCCGTGCTGCGTCCCGGTCAAGGAGGAAGACGTGGCCGTTGAATGTTCGGGTACAGCATTTCCCGCAGGAGTTGCACCGGAACCCGACTTCCCGGATAATCGCAGCGAGGTCTTCCATGGGGTATGCGAGAAGTGTGTTGCGCTCCTGGGTCAGGGCAACGATCCGGAACGGGATGGGGGTAAGGGACATGATATCTCCAGTACGCGGTGCATGATAGTACCACCTCACCGGCTATTGTTCTTTCGGAGGACAAAATCCGGGAGTTATCGGGGGGCCCCGTTCGCTACGCGGGATTGGATGCCCGGAACCGGGAAAAACGGGGAGATTCGCGGATTGGCAGCCTGCCTTTCCTGCCGGGGCACCTGAAAAAGGTATCCGTATCCGCCTCTTAGAACCCAATCATGTACCCGTACCGGGAATATACCTCGCGGACAAGTTCCCCCGCTTTCGGGTTCATCCAGTCATGCATCCATTCCGATACAAGCGATTCGACCGTTATCGGGATCACGCCTGCCTGGATCATCCGTTCGATCCCATATGTATGAGCGGCCGGTGTCGAATCTCCGCCCGCATCCATGAGTCCGTACACCTCGTACCCTTCCCGCAGGGCATGGAGCGCCGTATATGCAAAACACATGCTGGTCCAGAGACCCGCGATGACCATCTTCTTCTTCCCGGCCATCTTCGCTGCGTTCCAGGTCATCTCATCCTCAAAGGCATCGAAACTCGGGACCTTCCGTGCAAATGCTTCCCGGCCGGGGAAGAGTTTCGCCACTTCCGGCATGAACTCCCCGTTATTTGCAGGGTTGATCGCGGAGAGAACGACCGGAATTCCCAGGACACTCGCTGCTTTTGCCGCACAGTACGCCGCGTTCCGGATGATGGTCTTATCCCCGGATGCAACCCCTTTGAACATCGAGGACTGGTAATCCACGAGAACGAGACAGCTGTTCTTATCGGTCAGCAGCTCAAGGCTGCCCTTTGGTACATTTGTCATGATAGTTCCTCCAGATTAGATAGGTGGTTCTGGTACGGGCGATTTTATAAAAGTGAGGAATGTGACCCGGTTCAGTATCCGGGGGGGTGCCGAAGAATCTGCTCCCCTAGAATATACCCGTGAGGATTGCATTTGCTCCTCCAATGAATGCAAGGAACCCGAGAAGTGCCGCAAGAGCATAGCTGCGGGACGTTTTGAAAGGATTTGTTTTGATAACCCCAAGGAAAGAGTTGGCATTGATAAGGTGGAAGACGACACCAAGGACCAGCAGGGGAACAACAATTGCCGGTTGAACCACGAAAACTGTAATTGCACCATAGAAAAGGAGTTCCAGAACGAATGCCGACCGTGGGTAGTTCCATAGCCCGAGGCCGACTTTTGTATCCCGCCCCATTCCCAGTACCGGGAGATCGCGTATATGGGTTATCGCATCCAGGAGCCAGTGTGAAGCGGAAGCTGCAATAAACAGGACCCCGGCAACCGGGCCGATAAGGTACCCGATGACGAGCCCGGGAACTGCGGCGATGAGCGTTCCGGTTACCAGGGAATGGGAGAAAGGATAACTCGTGAACCGTATTTCGCCCTGGAGCGGTGTTTCAGGATTGATGGCAACCTTTTCCTTCCCGGTGAGGACCAGGACCGGCCAGAGGAGATCCGGAAAACTGACGCCAAGCAGTACGACAAGAGGGGGGACGGACGGGAAGAGTGCGATGAGAATATAGGCGACCGCAAAGTGTCCGATGAACATAACCTGATATAGACAGAATGAGATGTTAGGATTTTTCTATTGGTCAAAGGCCGGCGGGAGGCAGGAGGGTATCCCAGCCAGAAGCCGGCTTTCCGGCTCTACCGGATCCATCCGAGTCGGACCCACCGCTCGTATTCGTCGGGCCGGAAATCCCGGTTCTCTTCGATCATCGTCCGGAAATACGACCGGTTGTCCAGGATAATCGCTTCCTGTACCGGATCAGAGTACCCGTCAGAAACTGCCTGGACGAGTGTCTTCCCGAGCGCCTTTGCCGCAGGCGCAATGGCATCAAGCGCCTCTGCATTTCCCTGCGTTGCAATATGCACCCTGCCTACAGAGACCACACCAAGGTAGTTGAGCATATGATCCAGATAGGTAACCACCTCAGATCCTCCCGAGTCGTAAGTTGTCGAAACCGAACACCCGAACTTCCCGGTCAGTTTCTGGCAATGGATGGCATCCGCCAGCCGGTCGAAGAAGATCTTCATCTGGCCGGTGATATTGTCGATATAGACCGGCGAGGCAAAGACAATTGCATCCGCTTCCTCCATCCTTGTAAGAAGTCCCGGAACATCGTCGTCGTGCACGCAGATGCCGTTCAGCATGCAGCCCTCGCATGCCGTGCAGGGGGTAACCCGGAACTCGGCGAGATCGATTATCTCGGTTTCCGCGCCTTCCTCCGCCGCCCCTTCCAGGACAAAACCTACAAGTTTCCGGGTCAGGCTCCGGATGGTCCGGGGACTTCCGTGGATTGCAATAACTTTCATTTCCGATACAGCTCCGCAGGAAGAGATTTGATGCAGGGATATTTCAAGATGGGAGACTGTTCTGCATGATTCCGGGGGTCCACGCAGGAATTCCCGGGTTACTGCCCGCAACCAGTTGAGGATCGTGCGGGAATTCCCTAATATCGCCGGGCCCCATGATGTCTGATGGTTCTGCCGATGACTGCTAAATCCCTTGATTGGCTGATGTTGCTGCTTGTGGTTCTTATTGTATTCTCCGTAGCGATCCTTGTGGGACTCTCGTTTGCCACAACACAGAAAGATACAGGTACTCCCGGTACTGCCTGTTCCGGGGCCGGCATAACGAATTCCGTATATTCCGGGTTCCTCTCGTCCGATGGATGTTATTTCAAAACCCATTCCCCGCCCGAGTACCTGAATGATCTCCGGAAGCACCCGGATATTTCCGTGACCGTCCTGTCGGTCCCGCCTGACTGGATAACCAAAAAAGATGCGGAATTTCTCATCCGCCTGATCGACTCCGATGACCCGGCCTCCCCGGTAATCTCTCCGCTCAGCTCCTATATGCCGGTGAACGAGAAATCGACGGTAGGAAACGAGGCCCTCTTCCTCCTGGAAGGCTATCGTACCGGCAGGTACCCCCCACGGCTCTGTTCGGTAGGAACATTCCAGCCGGACCGGGCCGGGATCCTGGCCTGGTGGGAGGCATATGGAAAAAGAGGGTTCCTGGATGCAGACTCTGCGATTGCACTCGTTCAGGACAGGTATTCTGATCTCCGTGAATTCCCTTCGGAAGAGTTCCCGGTGAGAACCATAACGACGGAAAAGGCCGATGATGGATGGTACGTTGCATTCATAACCGAAGGTTCCGGAGTCCCGATCACCTCTGCCCGGTGTTATATCGTGGATGACAACCGGAGCGTGCAGGAAGTTGCGGTTGTGAAGCACAGCCTCTTCGTCCAGACAGACGAGTTTTCGGCACAAAAATGCGGCTGACGTTTTGGAAGACCGTATCAGATCCTTCGCCATGCTGACTTCGGGATGCAGATCTCAAACCTAGCTCCTTTCCCCGGAGTTCCTGTCTCCCGAAGGGAAATTCCGGTTATTGCAAGGATCTCCCGTGAGATAGCAAGACCCAGGCCGGTATGTTTCCCGTACCCGCAACTGAAAATCTGCTCCTTTTCCCCTTCAGGAACCCCGATTCCGTTATCCTCAAAGATGACCAGGAGATCCCCATTGCCGGAAGGTTCCGTTGAGATCCGGATGGAGGTCAAATGCTCCCCCCCATGACGGAGGGCGTTTTCCAGGAGGTTGTAGAAGACCTTCATCGCGAGCGGATCTGCAAAGATCCCGACTCCGGCAATTTCGCGGGTGATTGCGACTCCTTCATGGTGCAGGTCATAGATTGCCCGGGAGAGCATCCCCTCAAGCGGCTGCCAGGCAGGCTGCTTCACCCCGATATCCTGGTATTCAAGAGAGAACTGGAGGTGGCGGGTGATCTTATCCGTCAGTTCAATGGACCGGGTAAGCGAGGGGTCCGGGGGGACTCTGTCATTCTTCCCGTAAAGGAGGTCCAGGTTCATGCGAAGAGCTGTCACCAGGTTGCTGATATCATGGCGGGTAAGGCGGGTCAGGAGGGATATCTTCTCATTCGCGACACGCAGGGCTTTCTCCGCATTTTTCCGGTCCGTGATGTCCCGGATGATCAGGACGTCGCCGGCTGATTCTCCTGCAGGGTCTTTCACGAGGGCTCCCGCAATACTGATCACCCGATGTTCCTGACCATCCAGGATGATCTCCCGGTCAGGGATACTTTCCCGATCCCCGATATCCAGACGAAGCGTGGCCCATACCGATCCCGGGAGAAAATCTTCAACCAGCTTACCCGCAATCTCCTGCTCCTTGGTATTGAAGATGGAAGCCGCTACGGCATTTGCCGCGATAATCCGGGAATCCATGTCCACCAGGATAAAACCGTCCGGCATAGTCCGGAGTATATCCAGGACCACGGCCTGAGGTGAAAGCGTGAAGAGCCCGTATTTAAGAATAGCGTAGGTAATGACCACGGAGAAGATCAGAATCCCCACGAAAACAAGATTTGGGGTGTGATAGCCCAGCGCCGGAAGAATAACCCCGGAGAGGGAGCCAAACCCGATGATCGTAAGGAGGCCAATAAAAACAAGCCGGTTCTGGCGCCGGATTTTCCCGGGGGGTGCTTCCCTCCAGGACGCCAGACTTGCATAGAGAGCTAGGAACAAAAGGGCAATCACAAACGAGAATTCTGCAACGTACGCAGGACTTCCCTGAACCGGATAGTATACCAGCATCCCGCCGGGTTCATAGTAAACGGCAAAGATCGAGTCCGTGAATATCTCAATAAGTGCAAAAACGACCGAAGGAACGTAGAGGATCGCTGCAAGCAGAAGGGGCGGGATACGGCTTACGAACGGGCGGGCAGTGAAGACAAAGATAAAGTGGATGGCAAAAATGATGGCGAGGATCCAGAACGAACTGAACTTGAGCCAGAACAGGAATTCCCCGTATGCGTGTGCCTGCCAGAGAAGGAACTCCCCGATGCCCCAGTACGTTGCGGCGAGCAGGGCAGCAAGGAAAAGCCGGTTTACTGCAGATGCGGTATTCTTGGCATAAACATATACTCCGAGTGCATACGTGATGAGCGCGGAAACAAGGCAGAAAGACACGAGAAGTGCAAAATATATCATGAATGCCCTACATCCACGGGTATTCCGGTACGGGGGGGTACTGGAGCAGCAGAAATCCGGGAAATACCTCTGTCAGGCCCCTGGCCGACGGGAAGATCCGGACCCGTCATACAGTCGATATATACTTCTTCCACCATACTTAAAAACGCTTTGGAGTTTATAGTAATTTTTCGGTACCCGCGATAATTCTTCAGATTTCCCCGGCACCGCGAAGCCGGGAGCAGAAACCTATTCACGACGGAATTCAATTTATTTCCTCAGAATGAAATTGGGGTATCCGGTTGAGAGGGTAGGTGGGTATATCCGTCCATTTCAGGAGAACCCCAACCTACCCCGGACTTACCGGACGGGTGACCGGGAGCCGGGACTCGTTCGGGTCACCGTCGCCAAAAAAGCACTTCCAATACTGGTTATCGTTACCTTCCTGGGTGTCGGGTACTATATTCTTCCGATGGTCCTGAACGGGAATCTCCAAATCCCAAATCCGGTATCAGGAAATACGTCTTACCAGGATCCGGCTGCCGCTGTAACCCGGGAGACCCTGACACCTCTACCTCCAGCAACTGCCAATGTCACCAGCGCCGCTCCTCCCACGCGTCAGAATACACCGGCATCAGGGACACATGATTCACTGGACCGTACCTACACCTGGACCTACAAGGGAACCGAATGGTCCTGGACCGGGGGATTTGCGAAAGCCGGGTACCAGTATTACCGGAATAAATCCCACAGCAGGGAGAGTAATTATGCCGGATATGCCCTTTCGGATTACGACCGTCAGATGCTTCAGGGAATCGTCCGGAAATTCGAAGAGGCCGGAAAGGAACACGGGTACACGGAATACGACACTATCATGAACATTGCGGCATTCGTCCAGTCGCTTCCCTATACTTCCGATAAAATAACGACAGGGTACGATGAATATCCACGCTACCCTCTCGAAACGCTCGTAGACGGAGGAGGAGACTGCGACGATACTGCAATTCTCACTGCAGCACTCCTCGACGAACTGGGATACGGTGTTGTCTTACTCCAGCTTCCGAATCATATGGCCGTAGGTGTCAAAGGGGAAGATACCCTCTCCGGCACCTATTTCGAATACCAGGGTTCGCGGTACTACTATCTCGAGACAACAGGGACGAACTGGGATCTCGGGGAAATCCCGGGCGAGTATGCAAACCAGTCGGCGAAAGTCCTGCCGCTGGTCCAGGTTCCCTCCATGGAAATGGTCTGCTCGACAAAACCCACAGGATCTGATGCCGGATACTTTTACTACCGAATACATTGCGACATCAGCAACACAGGGGTCGGCACTGCCAGGAACGCCAGTCTCTACATTGCAGCTCTTGCACTGAGCCGGGGGGAAGATCGTGTCTGGACACCGGACAGCACCGTGAAACTTGGCGATTATGCAGAAGGGGAGACAGGGTATGGCGAAGCAACCGTTCAGATCCCAAGGAATGAATTATCCCGGACAAAATGCGTTTTATCCGGGGATAATTTCGATCCGGTCACGCTTGTCTCTGCACAGTTCAGGGCATAGGACATGAGGGGACTCCCTTTAGCCCGTCCGGTTTCTCATCTGAACCCCGTGCGGACTCACAGGGGCCCGGCGATACGGATGCAGGATACCAGGTGCCGCGATCTGCCTGTTCACGAATCCGGTAACTTCAAAATAACCTGCACTCAACAGGAAGCATTTATAAAAGCAGGGTAAAACCCGGTATAAAGACGAAATACGCAGGTTTGTGCACGAGAACCCTCCCGCGATTTCGCTCTTCGCAAACCGCTGCGGTTCCTCCCCGGAAATCGCGGCGGCCCGATACTCCGATGCGGGGAGATCCCGGCTGCTCCTCCTTCAGCCGGGATACCACATCATACCCTCCGGAATTCCCCTGCCAGGGGTTTCCTGTCAATACAATCAGACCTTATCGTGAGTCATCCTTTTCCATTTTTCCATCGTGTTCCCGATGAGCGTGCTCCAGGCGCCGCTCCGATAAGATTGTTTTATGAGACCATCTCCCAAATACCCGGGTATGTCATCAGATGAACGAGGAGCGCGCAGACGTCGCCATGCAGGACACTTTCTCATCCCGGCGGGGATACTGATAGGCCTCGGCGTGGGGCTCCTGGCCGGCTACGTGGCATCCGGGGTCCTGATCGGATTGGGCTGTGGTTTCGTGCTATCCGCATTTGCAAAAGGGACAACTGATATACCGGGTCCGGACAGCTCCCTTCCCGGGTCTCCCCGGGAACCAGAACATTCGTGCTGCGGTTCATATCCCTGTGGACCGGGAACATGCAGCAATCCCCGGTGGGGCATGGGTATTGTCGGGATTTTCATCATTCTCGTGGGGATCGGGATTACCTGGGCCCCTCCGGACTTCTGGAAGTATATCATTGCCGGATTTCTGATACTCTTCGGGGTCTGGTTTGTGTACCGGGAATATTCCCGGAACCACTGATTTTTCCGTCATCCCGACTGTCCGGAAAAAAGCAAAAATTCTTGACTGCACGATGACAAAATCCTCCGATGCAGATTAAATCCGTCGTCATCATTGTCGCCTTCATCGTTATAGGATGGTTTCTGATTGTCCCGGCACTCCTGCCGGTTATCCATTATAATCCGATCGATGCGAAAGCGAGTGCCGCAATCGGGGACACGCTCGTCCTCTCCAACAAGTCAGAATTTGCCCTGTACTGGTACGAACGGGCAGTTGCCGCTGATCCGAACAGTACGGATACCCTGAATAAACTGGGGATCGCGTACCAGAAAACCGGAAACCTGACTGCTGCGAACCAGGTTTTCGAAAAAGTTATCGAGCAGAGCGGGAACTCCACAACGGGTCTCGAATTGCGGGCAAATGCCCTTGTCCGTCAGGGAAAATATGCCGAGGCTGTTACGTACTACAATAAAGCGCTCGAACAAAGCCCGAATGACGCCACTATCCTGGTTCTCAAAGGAGATGCCCTCCTTGCTTCCGCAGTATCCCAGCAGCAGGCCATGCGTGAATATGCAAAAAACATCAGCGGGTATGGTTCCGGGAATAGTGCCCAGGTAACCGCGTATGACGGACTCAAAGGGATGGATAGTTACCAGGAAGCTATCGCGAGCTACCAGAAAGCAATGCAGATCAATCCCGCCCTCACTGCCACCATCACCGCGAAGATCATGAGCGTAACCATGAACCAGGTGAGCGAGTCCCAGAATATCTTGAACGATCTCAATTCCTAAGAGAGAGACGTCTCATTCCGGTTCTCCACCAGATTCATTTTTTTCTTACCACACCCATCCCGTCACCGGCTCTGTCAAATCCTGCCCTTCTTCCCGGGCTGAATTCACCCGCGATGAGACCGGATACGCCTGCATCTCATCTGCCGGGGGAGGAGAGATTATGCTCTCCAGATCTTCAGGCAGGATCCGGTTCCCCGACAACCATGTCGTTTCCTGATCTTTCGCAAGAATCACCGGCATCCGGTTGTGGATGGCGCCGACGAGCGAGTTCGGTCTCGTGGTCAGAATAGAATAGGCCGGAGAGGTCCTGTCATCCGGTCCCACCAGTTCTCCCCAGAGTCCCGCAAAGCCGAAGAGCTCTTTTTCCCGGAGATGCAGGAAATACGGGACATTCCGGCTCCCTTCCTTTTTCCATTCGTAAAATCCGTTTGCGGGAACAATACACCGTTTGATCGGGATGATTGATGAGGGTACAGGATTTTCCCGGAGTGATTCGACCCGGATGTTTATCGGGAGCGCGCCCCGGGAAGAAAAACGGCCCCATTGCATCAATCTTGCCTCATTTCCGGCTGCTGCGTGCACGATTACCGGGTTTGCAGCAGAAGGGGCGATATTGAACTTCGACCGGAACCCGAGTGTCGGGTCGACTACGAGGAAACGCCGCCCGATCATGTCCACACCCCAGAGTGCATAGCGTCCGCACATTATACTACCAGTGGTACCCGTATCAGCGATCAATATTTCGGCGGTCCGGAGCCGTAAAACAGGTTCCTGTCCGCAGTTCCCGGACGCTGTTGCCCGGGTCAGGCTGCAGGAATTCCTGCTGTACCGATCCGTTGGGCAAGAATCCCGGCAACCATGGGCCGGATCTCATACGCTATCGTCCGGCCTGCGTGCCGGGTAGTAATGATCTGGTCATCCTCAAGGCGCTTCATGTGCCAAGTGACCGATGGTCCGGCAAGGCCCAGCTCCCCGGCAATTTCCTTCCGGGTCGCGTCCGGGTGGCGCACCAGAATCTCAAGGATCTCCCGGGTGGTGGAATTTCTGAGATGCTTGAGGACCCGTTGTTCATCAGGAGAGTACGTCCCGTTGTTCTCGTAAAACCTGACAGACGACGCGTCCTCTGCAAGGGTTATCTTGTGGGTCAGGAGAAGCACCCGTAGGTGGTACCGGAGGGTTCCCATCTTGAGATCCATCTCTTCCCGGAGGCCGTGCAGGTGGATTCCCGGGTTTTCCCGGATATACGTATAGATCCGGGACCTGATGGCCTGATCGAGGACGTTTGTCGTGGAGACCCGGCGGAATCCGAGATACGCCCACATCTTAAGGGAGATGAAGATCTCAGGGGGTAGGAGGAAGATCTGGAGGGCGAGGACGGCAATCGGAAGCTCCCAGACCGGAACTGGTTCCGGTGTGCGGGGAATGGCTCCCGGGGGTGGCTGTTTTTCGTAACCGGGACGCACCACGTAATCAGTTGCGGCAGCAACAGTTCCTGCAAGGAGAAGAAGGGCAAGGGTCCCGGCAAGGATGGATGCGATCCGGAAGGAGCTGGTCATGATCTCACACCGAGTAGGTATTCAGGGTATAATCCCCGGCGCCCGTGCCCAGGTTCCTGACCCGGAAGAACCAATCTCCGGGTGTGAGAGTCCCGTTCCTGCCGATATCGAGAAAGATCCGGTCGTCTTCCATCAGATCCGAGGTATCATTGTACGGCCCGAGTGTCGCATCCGGTGTGTACACCATCAGTTCAAGATCGGTAAGGGGATCCGCCCAGTCAAGGTCGATCCATTCGTGCTGCTGGTTCTCCGGGACCGTGTCATGGAAAAATGAGACTCGCGGCACGGCAGAGACAAACACCTTCCCATTGACCGGAAGCGGGAGTTCACTTTCCGTTACCGTGACCGTTGTAAACATGTACCCCGCGCTGTTGGATGGCGTAAGGTTCACGGATATCGGGGATTCCCCTTCAGAGACGGTCACGAACATAACCTTCCGGTCGCTCCCGACGGAAACAGCATCATCCGAAAGCAGGGTGATATTGCCGACAAGGATAGTCCGGGTACTATTTTCCCCGGGTATCGGAACGGGACTCGTCGCACCATATGCCGCTACGGTCACATTCTCAACACACCGGACAAAAGAATCGTTCCCGGACAGCCCGTCGCATGCTATTGCATACCCGGCCGAATACGCGGATCCCGTGGTAACGAGTGCGAGAAGAATCGCAGGCAGGGCCCATACTACCATCCGGTACTGCATGCTCAGATCTCTTTTCCTGAGATACATAAGGTATCCGGCACAATCAGCTACCGGTTGAAACAGGGCAGGTACGGGCAGGACCAGGTTTTTCCTGGAATTGTGCCCCGGTTTCGTGCGCATCCGGATCCTGCTATAAGAATCATCCGGCACAGTCCTCTTCTTCAGGTTTTTCCGGTAGAGACCTGTGCGAGAACTGCTTTTGTATCCCCCGCTGCATCAGGATCAACCCCACGTTCCGGACTAGCCCGGACAGGAGTACACTACATGATCGAACTGGAACATCTCACAAAAGAATACGGAGGTATCCCTGCAATACGGGACCTCACGCTCAGGATCGGGCCCGGGGAGATCTTCGGGCTGCTCGGGCCGAACGGCGCCGGGAAAAGTACGACCATCCTGATGCTGATCGGCCTCATCGAACCGACCTCGGGCCGGTGCCTTGTCGAAGGCATCGATGTCGCCCGCGATCCCCGGGGGGTCAAGCAGCGGATAGGGTACATGCCCGAGGATGTCGGGTTTTACGGTACGCTCTCGGCGGAAGAGAACCTCCTGTATTTCGGCAGGCTGTACCGGATGGACCCTGCCCGACTCATGAACCGGATCCAGGAGCTCCTCACGCTCACCGGCCTCGAAGGAGTCGCAAAACCTGTCGGGGGCTATTCCAAGGGAATGCGCCAGCGGCTCGGGCTTGTAAAAGCTCTCCTGAACGATCCCCCGGTGGTAATCCTCGACGAACCGACCGCAAACCTGGACCCGAAAGGGGTTGCCGATTACCGGGCGATTGTCGCGGGTGTTGCAGAACAGGGAAAGACCGTGATCGTCTCCACCCATATCCTCGGTGAAGTCAGCAGGGTCTGCACTACCCTCGGGATTCTCTCATCGGGGAACCTGGTTGCCCACGGAACCTGGGAGGATCTCGGGAAGAAAGCCAGGGACGGAAATTCCGGATCGGTAACTATCCTTCTTGAGACCCGGGATCCCCTTCCCGAGCTCGATCACCCGGCAATCGCAGGAGTTGCGTACAGGGACGGCCGACTCGGGGCAACGGTGACCGCAGCGGCTGATATCAGGGACGACCTTTACGACCATCTTTCGAGCCGGGGAATCCGGATCCGGGAAATCAGCTGCAGGGAACGATCCCTCGAAGAGGTCTTCCTTTCGTACTACCAGGTGGCGGGGTGATGGCAATGCAGGGTTCGGGTCTCATGACCATAGCACGAAAGGAGTTTTTCGACCATGTCAGGAGCAGGAAATTCCTCCTGATCCTCGGGATATTCCTCGTGATCGCAGTTGTCGGGATCATTTCCGGGGTTGCAGATTACAATAAGAGCCTCTCCACCTACAACGAGCGGATCTCGGTTGCGTCCACCTCGCCAACACCTGATACCATGGGGGAAAAGCCTTCCATCCTCTCTGTCTTTTCGAGTGTTTCTACCTACATCGTCTTCCTGGGGGCGATTCTCGGGGTAGCAATGGGATTCGATCTCGTTACCAAGGAGAAAGAGAGTAAATCCCTCAAGATCCTGCTCTCCCACCCGGTATACCGGGACGAAGTGATCAACGGGAAAGCGCTCGGGAGTATTGCGGCACTCGTGCTTGCTCTTGGGATCGTCCTCGTGCTCTGCCTCGCTGCTCTTCTGGTCTGCGGCATCATCCCAGATCCATCCGAGCTCTCCCTTATAGGAGTCTTCGGGATAGTCTCCTTTCTCTTCATCTTCTCGTACTTTGCAATTGCGCTCTTCATGTCCACCATCTCAGAAGAGAGCGGGAGCGCGCTCATCTACACGCTCATCATCTTCATCGCCCTCTCGTCGCTCCTCCCGATGCTGGCAAACGATACGGTTATGGAAACCCTGACCGGATCGCCTCCCGAGTTCCCCCGGCAGCTCATAGACCAAATGCAAACGCAGGGAAACACGACAAAATCTGTCTCGATCACTTTCGATTCTTCCGGAAACGACCCTGCATGGCAGGAATATTCATCAAAACTGAACACATACTGGGAGAAACGCCAGGCCCTGACCGATACCATCTCGCTCTTCTCTCCGACTATGAACTACAAGAAGGTCAGTTCTTCAGTAACAAATACAGAATCCGGGAATGTTCTCTTCAGCGGGAGCGGAGACGGGATTGGAATTTCCACCACATCCTTCACAAAAGCGGGATTCCAGTCGGTCAACGTTCAGAATATCGTGGCAGATAATCTCGAGAACATCCTTGCCCTTCTTATCTTCCCGATCCTCTTCTTCGGGCTGAGCTACCTCCGGTTCATGCGTCTCGATGTGAGGTAACTGGGGGGACCATGCAGAGCATCGATCACGGGAAAAACCCCCTCCTCATTTTCATACTCCTCGCGATCACGCTGGCCCTTGTTCACCTCACCCCGCCGGCTTCCGCAGAACAGACATTCTCCCCGGATACCGCAATCGTCATCAGCTGCAACTCCCCTGCAAAGGTGGTCGAAGCAGGGGAGACCGCGTCCTTCGAACTGGAGGTCACGAATAATGGACAGGAAATCAACCAGAAACTCTGGTTTGAATCGTTCTATGCCAAGAAGTACGAGTGGGATGTGATCTTCCGGGACGGAAATACCCGGATCTACAAGATCGCACCGGGAACGGGCGAGGTCATGAAGATCAATGTCTCGGTCGAGACCGATTCCTTCTCCCCGGTCGGGGAGTACCCGATCCGGATCCATATCGGCTCCGGTTATTACTGGGTATATGTCACCATATCAAAGACCCACACCGGGGAGAAAGGAACCCTGAAACTGAATATCGTAGATAAAGACGGGGCAAAGATCCAGGGAGCAAAGATCACCCTGCTCCGGACCGATGAATCATCGCCTCCGGATCGGGTCATGAGCACGGCTGACGGGACGGTCTCAACAGAACTCGACCAGGGGGAATACGACCTCACGATAGAAAAAGCGGGGTACAAGAGCGCTGACAGGAAAGACATCCGGATCCGCGGCGGCATCACGACAGATGCCGGGACCGTAATGCTGGAAAAGGATCTCTTTGCAGCAGAAGTTACCGTGAAAACACCCTCCATCACGACCACGATCAGTACCAATCCGAAGTATTCCTTTGTCATCCGGAATATCGGGAGAAGCGACGACACCTATCATCTTGGAATAGATACTCCTCCGGCAGGCTGGTATTTCCGGTTCCGCGACAGCACGAACACCGGAACGGATATCTCGGAGATTTTCATAAAGGACGGGGAAGAAAAGGAACTCACAATGGAAGCGATTCCCCCGTACGGAACCCGGGCCGACGACTATTTCTTCACGCTCGCAGTCGATTCCTCCCGGGAGGTATACCGCGAGAACCTGAGCGCTGCGATTAAAGGCGACTACGATCTCCGGGTCTATGCCGGACAGTACCAGTATGATGTGAACAAGGGGGGAACCTTGGATTTCCCGCTCACGATCTCGAATGCAGGAACGGCCGGGGCACTCACGAATATCAAAGTCTCGATCTCAGCTCCGGACGGATGGAACGCAGACGTCGACCCGGAAACGATAGCGGGAATCGAACCCGGGGTGTCCGCAAAAGTGAATGTCCGGATAGTCCCTCCTGCGGATATCGTCGCAAGCGATTACAAGGTTAACGTGAAGGTGGTATCGGACCAGACCGAGAAAAGCGACGATTTCCGGGTTGTCGTTCACGAACAGTCTTTCTTCACAATCCTCGGGATAGGTATCATCGTCTTGATAGGAGGCGGGGTCTATCTTGCATTCCGGAAATATAACCGTCGATAACACCGGTTGAGGGCCGGGCCTTCCATAAAAGGAATTCCTGGGGAAGGTACCGAAAACCTTCCCGGGAGGAATTTTCCGGCCCGAACATCAGCCGTTTCTCTCCTTGCCGGGACCAGCAACTTTATGCCCAAACCAGCAACAAGATAAGATCAAATATATTTTATCCCAAAGACTGAATGAATTACCCGGAGGTGCCACGCAATGCTGAAGATCCGCAAGAACAAACCCGCAATATCAGCCACCGCCAAACCGCAGCGGGAAGTGCGCAGGCTGAACCTCAACCGCACCTACGTCCCGCTCAAGATCGGGGTTGTTGTAGGGTACATCCTGATTGCGATGTTCTCTGCATCGACATCGATGTTCGGGATGCTGGTTGGATTTGTGATCCGGCTCGCCGGGCTGTGAATCTGAACCGGGTCCGCCCTTCTTTTGAGACGGCCCTTTCGCACGTTACACGTACGCGAGAAACCCGAGCGTTCCGTGAATCAGGGCAACGGCAATCGTGCATTTCGCGAGGGTGACATGCCACTCGAACGGGATCTCCTTTCCTTTCAGGTACAGGAACCCGGCTGTCGCTGTCGACAGGAGAAGGATCAGGGTAGTGGCTCCCAGGTACATGAGGAGCGACTTGCCAAAAATGAGATAATAGGAGATTTCCTGGAACATAGGACCCGGTATCAGTTGTACTGGGGAACTCCCACAATGGAGGCCCCATTCTCCACAACGATCTTCCCCTTCATTGAAGGGTGATAGGTGCAGATATAATCAAAGGTGCCCACATCGCCGAATGTGTAACTGAATTCCTGGCCTTTGATGAGATCCCCGGACTGGAACATCCCGGATGCATTCCCGGTTGCAGAGACTGCATGGACAGTAGTATCCTCGTTCCGCCACGTAATCTGGGTTCCCGGGAGGACCGTGAGAGTGGAAGGGACGAAGGTAAAGTTCCTGATATACACTGTCGTCTGGGTAGTCTGAGGCGTTGCCGTCGGTACCACTGTTCCCCAGGCGGGAGTTCCTGCCACGGTCCCGGTTGCAATAACCGGGGTCGCCGTTGCAATGGCCGATGCCGTAGTTGGCGCTGCCGGTGCGGCAGTTGCCGGAACCGTTGCAGGTGTTGCCGCTGACGAAGGAGTTCCTGTCTGGGTGCACCCGGCCGCAAGAGCAAGTGCTATCAGGATACCAAGAACAAGACAAATTGAGCGAAACTGCATACAGGTGACTAACGTCATCACGGTACTTAAAACCTGGCTTATCTTATATCCCGCCATTTCCCAGGACGGAAAGGAGATCCTGAACGGCAGGTATCGTTCCCCATACCGCTTATTTATATCAGCCCCCGGGAAAACGGGATATAACGGAGCGTGAACGCCATATGCCAGCACAAAAAAGGAAAAAAGTCCCGGTAAAGAAAGTCATCATCCTGAACGGCAGCCCAAGGCCGAAGGGAAATACCGCCCAGATAGCCGGGGAATGCGCAAAAGTCATCCAGGCGGAGGGCGTGAAAACCGAGGTTATATCCCTTGCAGGAAAGAGAATCCAATCCTGCATTGCCTGCTATAAATGCCGGGAGAAAGGGAAATGTATCCTGGATGATGGCCTGAATGAGATCATTGAGAAGATCCGGAAGGCTGACGGTTTCATCGTCGCATCCCCTGTCTACTTCGGGACGGCACGGGGCGATGTTATGGCAGCCCTCCAGCGTATCGGGTTTGTCTCGATGTCCACGGATCGGTTCCTGTCCTGGAAGGTTGGAGGGCCGATTGCCATCGCACGACGGGGCGGCCATACCTCAACCATCCAGGAGATGCTGATGTTCTTCTTCATCAACGAGATGATTGTAGTCGGGTCCAACTACTGGAACATGGTCTTCGGCCTCCAGCCGGGGGAGGTCTGGAAAGACGACGAGGGAATCGCTACGATCCGGCTCTTTGCCGCGAATGTAGCGAGTCTTGTAAAACAGGTCGAGCGGCCGGATCGCATCGATACCATTTCCTGATGACGAAAGGCGTCATTGAAGTCAGGGATCTCCGGCACGCATACGGCGATTTCATCGCAGTTGACGGCATCGGTTTCAGCGTGTGGGAGGGCGAGATCTTCTCATTCCTGGGCCCGAACGGGGCCGGAAAGAGCACGGCGATCAACCTGCTCATAACGCTTCTTTCCATCCAGTCCGGTTCGGCTGAAATCGCAGGGTTCGATGTGGCGCAGGAACCCTCGCGGGTCAGGGAGTCCCTCGGGATCGTCTTCCAGGAGGTAACGCTCGACCGGGACATGACGGTCCGGGAGACCTTGGAATTCCATGGCATGCTGTACAACATGGACCGGGACGACAGGAAAAAACGGATCGATGAACTTCTCGCTCTCGTCCAGCTGGAAGGGAAGCGGGACACCCTGACAAAGCATCTCTCAGGCGGGATGAAACGGAGACTGGAGATCGCCCGGGGGCTCATGACCCGCCCAAAGGTCCTCTTCCTCGATGAGCCGACGATAGGCCTCGATCCCCAGACCCGGATGCGGATGTGGGATTACATCCGGAACGTAAACCGGGAGGGGACCACCATCTTTCTCACCACCCATTACATGGACGAAGCCGACCAGCTCAGCGACCGGATCAGTATCATCGACCATGGGAAGATCATTGTAACCGGGACCCCGGCAGAACTCAAGAATACCCTTGGGAAGGATCTCCTTTATTTCGAGACCAGCGACAACATAATGGCCGCGACTGTCCTGCAGGAATTCCCGGCAGTCCGGACGGTTACCGATAAGGCAAGCGGATTTGTCGTCAGGGTGAGCGAAGATGGGACGCACCTCCTTCCTGACATGATGGAACGGCTGATTGCAGAGAAAATCGAGGTCACAACGGTGAATATGAAAAAGCCATCCATGGACGATGTTTTCCTGCATTATACAGGAAAAGAGATCCGGGATGAAGAAACCGGGAAACGGGTCATCCCCAATATCAGACCGGGAGGCCGTTGAATGACGCCCGGGTTCTACACCGTTTACTGGCGGGACATGATCCGGTTCTTCCGGTTCAAAACGCTCCTTTTCTCATCCCTGCTCCAGCCAGCCATCTGGCTTGCCTTCTTCGGAATAGCAATGGCAGCAAACTTCGATCAGCTATATACCGGGATCCCGGTCCCTGCCGGAGTCACTCAGGTCGGGTATCTCACCTTCATGGGAGCAGGAGTAATTGCAATGACAACCCTTTTTACAAGCCTTTTTGGGGGAATTGTCATCCTTTTTGATAAGAACTGGGGGCTGATGCGTGAGATCCTGGCAAGTCCGCTGCGCAGGGAAAGCATCATCGCAGGTCTCGGTCTCTCCGGGGTCACAAAGTCCATCATCCAGGCGATTATCATCATGGGTTTCGGGATGCTTATAGGGGTCGGGTTTTTTCCCGGGTTCCCCTCCCTCCGGATCCTCATCTCAATCTTCGGGATTCTCGCATTTGTCTCGATCTTTGCAATCGGGTTCATCTTCTTCTCGTCAGCTATTGCTGTCTCAATGGAGAGCCCGGAAGGACTCCAGGGGGTTATCACGCTTCTTACAATGCCGATCTTCTTTGCAAGCAACGCCCTGTACCCGACTTCGGCGTTTCCCGAGATCCTGCGGATCATCTCAGTCTACAACCCGCTGACCTACCTGATCAACGGTATCCGGTATTTTGCGATCGGGGACCGGTTCATGGCGCTTGGCACAGAATATACGTTCACTCCGGCAGATATCGTCATCTCATTCGGTGCCCTTGTCATCTTTGCCATCCTGATGTTTCTCCTTGCCCTCTGGCGGTTCCGGAAAGCAGTGGTCACGTAAAACACAGACAGGAAGAAGATTCATGTTCATTTTCGCCCATCTCTTTGTCGGCTGTACTATTGCATTCCTGCTTTCGCGGTGGTTTCGTGACAAGCGGCTCCTCATCGTTGCCGCCATTGCCGCAATTCTTCCGGATATCCTGGATAAACCAGTCGGGCATATCCTCCTTGCGGGATCTCTCAACAACGGGAGGATTTTCTTCCATGGTCTCCTCGGAATAGCAACGATCCTCATCATCGTAATTCTCATCTGGAGAATCCGCATTCTCTGGATTATCCCGGCAGTCATCGCAGGCCTCCTTTCTCACCAGCTGCTCGATGCCATGTGGGAGGAGCCGGTCACCTGGTATTTCCCGCTTTTCGGCCCGTTTCAGCCTGCACTGAACCCGGATTATTTTATGAGCCGTCTCCTTGCCGAGATAACGAACCCCTCCGAGTGGCTTCTCTTTTTTTCCTGCATTCTTCTTGTTTCCTCTTGGTTCGCTGCCTGGCCTGGGACCGGGGTTCCGGTACCTCGCATCCCATACTTCGGAACGATCTCTGGGATAGTTGCCGGAGTATTCCTCGCGGGCGGAATCTATTCCCTTGCAACCGGTCTTGCGGGATCCGGAAATATCCTGACCCGGTTTTCGTCTCCCGTGGACAACCTGATTATGGCAGCTCTGCTTCTCTGGGGCGGCATCATCTTCCTGGAACTGCAGGCAGGGCATCTCCTCCCGCAACAAAATGAAAAAGGACCTCTATAGGACAGAGCCGATCTCCGGGTAGCAATGGCCGGGAAAACCGGGTTTTCAATCCAGCCGTGAACCAGGAAAAAATGGGGAGACCCGTTCTACACATTCACGTGCAGTACGATCCTGACCAGGATACCAATTATGAACGAAACTGCGGCAACCCCGAGGCTGATTGCTGCCATCTCTGCGAACCTGCGCCAGAACGGGAGGTTCCGGGCGACCGAGAGGTAATAGGTAAAGCAGAGGATGATGAGGATTGCTGCGGTTAAGGTGACCGGGAGCGCTGCGTACGGGTTGTTCAGGAGAAGATAAGGAGTAACCAGGAGAACGACGGTGACAACGTATGCGGCACAGGTATAGATAGCAGCTTTCTTCGGGTTCACACCGCCGTCAGGAGCGGTATCCGACCGCTGGGAGAGGTACTCGGATGCCCCCATCGAGAGGGAGGCCGCAACTCCCATCACGACGCCGGTAACCGCTATGAGTTTACTGTCCTGCAGGGCAAACGTGAACCCTGCGAGCGCCCCGGTGAACTCGACGATGGCATCGTTCAGCCCGAGAACGACCGAGCCCATGTACCGGAGCCGGTCCTCGTCCAGCATCCCGAGAATCTCATCCTCGTGCTTTGCCTCTGTTGCAACGACAGCCGGTGCTTCCGGGATGGCTGCAAGAATTCGCGGGTCCATCTGCCGGGCACCTTTCTCCCGGTTCTCCATGAGACGGAACGCAAAGGTAAGGCCGAGTGTCTTCGCGAGGAACAGGTACCAGACGAGCCGAATCCGGTCCGGCCGGACATCTATCCCGGTATACCGTTTCCAGAGCTCGTAGTGCCCGTCCTCTTCATCTGCAATCTGTTTCAGGACTGCACGGTTGTGGGGATCGCGTGTTGCACGGGCTATGCTCCGGTAGATCTCCCGTTCGGTTATCTCGTCACGCTGGTATACGAGCAGTATCCTGCGATGGTCAGGGGGTATCGTTTTCGCTGTCATAGGTATCTTCCGGATCTTCCGGTAATTCCGACCCTGACACTCCCGGGTTCCGCAGGGATTCTGCCAGGGTAAGATATTCCATCGCGTTCCGGAATTCCGAAACGCCATAATAATCGGTCATCACCATCTCCCGGAACATCGGGCCGGGCAGCATCGTCGCAAATTTCCAGCCCTCCCGGGGCGGGGCTTCCAGGGCCGATTCGATCTCATCCGGCCCGAATGTCAGGATTCGCTCAAGAATTGCCCGCACCAGGTCCGGGTTTCCTGCTCCTTTTCGTTTTCCCCGGAGGGTAACCACGATATCGTCGTACCCGGCTTGGACCGTGCCCTCCAGTTCGTGGCTCACCAGTGCGCAGAGGATCCGGTTGAATCTCCTGCCCCGGAACGTGAGGATCCGGGTCTCTTCCGCTCCTGCGGTCTTATCAGAGGATGTGCCGGATGACTTTTCAGAGGATACGTGCAGGCGCCCGTGGCAGAGTCCTTTGGGCAGGGCTGCAATCGCCGCATGAAGCAGTTCCCGGTCTTTCTCCCCGAAAGGAAGACCGGCCTCCCCGGCTGCGACGATCTGGAGAACCGCATCGCAGATCAGGAGGGAAAATCCGACCTCTCCCCCGGTCCAGAAGACCCGCGACTTCTGGCCGGAGCCGGGAACCACGACTACAACATTCCGGTCCTCGTCGCACTTCACCACCTGCCAGTTCGATCCCCCGAGCGAGAAGTCCTGGGCACCCCTGCTGCCTACGAACCGGGCATCCAGCGTCCCGACCACGTCCCCGTCCGGAGTCACGGCCCGGTATTCCCCGCCACCTGGGATGACTGAATAGATATCTTTCCAGTTGGATCGCCCGAATTCGGTTTCGGCCCTCGTCCCGGTCATCAGCATGTCCCCGTCAGTCACGAAATATCCTTCCCGTACAAGGTGGTTAAGAAGTGCATCAAACGTCTCCTGCCCGACTGTGCGGAACGGAGTGAGCGGCAGGACCTCCCGGGCAAGATACCGGCGGGATATCCTTCCACCCTTCTGGATAATGACCAGCATCTGCTGGAGGAGGACGCTGTACGGGAATTTTGGGGGCGTGAGTGGTTCGACCCGGCGCTGCGCAGCGCAGATGAGAATCGCTGCACTGAACAGCATATCCATCGGGTTTTCGAGCACCCAGGCGACATATGCAGCCCGGGACCTCCGTCCTGTCCTTCCCATCCGCTGAAGGAAGGAGGAGACCGAGTTCGGGGGGCCGATCTGGACCGCCACGTCAAGATCCCCGATATCAATCCCGAGTTCGAGCGTGCTCGTGCAGATGATGCAGCCCCCTTCCGGCCCGGTGATGACCTCTTCGGCAGCTTTCCGGAGTTCTGGCGAGAGGGACGAATGATGGACCGAGAGGTTCCTGACAACCCCTTTCAGGGCCTTTGCGATTCGCTCTGCGTCCGATCTGCTGTTCACAAAGACCAGGGCTTTCTTGCCTGCAACGATCCGTGCTATTGCGGCCATCCTCCGGTCTTCGTCCGGTTCTACTGTGAAGGTGAACCGCTTTTCCCGGGGAGGTGCAGGTACGCTGACGATCTCCTTCTCCCGGGTATCCCCGGTGAACCAGTCGAGGATCTCGCCCGGGTTCCCGACTGTCGCTGATAGCCCGATCCGCTGGATTGTCCGGCCTGCGAGACGGTCCAGGCGGTCCAGGAGGCAAAGGAGCTGGGCCCCCCGCTCGGTATCCGCGAACGCATGGACTTCGTCAACGAGGATATACCGGAGATTGGCGAGATCCGGAGTGATCCCGCCTTCCATCAGGAGTACTTCGAGTGACTCGGGGGTGATGAGGAGGATATGAGGGGGCTCCCCTTCCTTCCAGAACCTGCTCCCCTTCGGTACGTCTCCGTGCCATTTCCGGACCGAGAACCCTGCCGGTGTGCAGAGCGTGACGAGCCGCTCCTCCTGGTCGTTGATGAGTGCTTTTAACGGAGAGAGGTACAGGCATGCGACCCCGGGATACCCGTTTTTCAGGATGCCGTCCAGAATCGGGATCAGGGCGGCTTCCGATTTCCCCCCTGCGGTCGGTGCGGTGACAAGGACCGACTGTCCCCTGGAGATGGGCCCGAATGCGGCTTCCTGGACTTCCCGGAGCTCATTCCATCCCATTTGCTGGACCAGCACCTGCTGGAGGGTGCCGTGCAGTTCCCGGAACGCCGATGGCATATGAGAAGAGGATTGGTGGGACGGGGTTATGGCTTTTGGGTTCGCGGGGTGGAAGTGCCGGACCCCCCCTGATGACCGGACCATATCCCGGGTCACACTGCAATACTTTCCCGGAGAGCAGGTTTTATTATTTGACTGCCAAGTCTACCACAGAGAATTCCTGCCCCAATCATGACAAAAAACCCGGTGAAAACTGTACGCGTCGGTGACGTCGCTATTGCGTACCAGGATTCCGGTTCCGGCTATCCGCTGATCCTGATAAACGGTTTTGCCTCAACGATGGACACATGGAATCCCCCGGTCCTTACAGCGCTCCGGGAACGCTTCCGGGTTCTTGTTTTCGATAACCGGGGCACCGGGTATTCTTCACCCTCGGATAAAGAGTTCTCCATCCCGCTCTTTGCGGAGGATACCGCATTGCTCATGGATGCTCTCGGAATCGGGAAAGCCAATATTCTCGGTTTCTCGATGGGAGCCGCAATTGCACTGGATCTTGCGATCTCCCGGCCGGAACGGGTGGACAAGCTTGTCCTGGTTTCCGGATCGGGCGGGGGAGCGGAGGTACAGGCAGCCAAACCGGAGATCTGGGCAAAACTCATGGATAGGCGCGGGACTCCGTCCGAGATTGCGGACCGGATGTTCTCCCTTATCTTTCCCCCGGAATGGCTCCGGGAGCACCCGGATCCCTGGGCGTACTGTCCGGCCATCCGGGAAACAACAAGCGAAGAGATCGCCGCCCGCCAGATTGCCGCATTCACTGGCTGGAGAGGAGGTTCCGGGAGGCTCGGGACGATCTCGTCAGCAACCCTGCTCATCACCGGAACTGATGATGCGATCATCCCTCCTGCCAACTCGCTCATGATTGCATCGAGGATTCCCGGAGCCAGGGTCATCGAATTTGAAGGAGCCGGCCATGGACTCATGTACCAGGTTCCGGACCGGTTCTGTGAAGCAGTCCTGGATTTTCTGGGATAGCGGGGAGTCCCCTGCGGTGCACGGATTCAGATTCCGCTGCGGAACTCCGGTCACCTGCACCTTCCGGGAAATTTATCCTGCTCGTTTCGCTCTTTCCACCCCGATCCAACCCTAATTAACAATTTCCCCCCATCCGCACCAGATTCCAACCGGATTTCGCCAGATTTATATATTCCGGTATGCTATTTAGTGACAAGGTAAACTGATGCCCGGAGAACTCGGCCGCATCCCGGTGGTCAACACAACCGCATTTTTCTTTATCTTTCGTTAGGGGACCTGCTGTTTAGCAGGCTCCCCGTGTATTGATCGCCTCCTGTTTACCAGAGGTTTTCCTCATGTTCTCAGTGTTTGGTATTCCGGATCCCCAGATCTGGATTGGTTACGGGCTCTCCATCGGGTTTGCCCTTGCATGCATACTGTACGGTCTTTTGAACTGGAACCACGGGGGAGAAGAGCGTGGCAGTTGACACCCTGACGATGGCGGCAATCGTCCTCGTCTATGTCGCAATCACGATTTTCCTCGGCTGGCTTGGGTACAAAAAGACGAAACACGCCGAAGATTACCTGGTCGCCGGGCGATGCAGCCACCCGGTCATCATCGCCCTCTCGTACGGGGCTACCTTTATTTCGACCTCCGCTATCGTCGGGTTCGGCGGTATGGCCGCGAACCTCGGTATGGGCCTCATCTGGCTCACGGTCTTCAACATCGGGATCGGTATCCTTCTCGCCTTCGTTCTCTTCGGCAAGAAGACCCGGGAGATAGGCCTCCGGACAAATGCGGTCACTTTCCCGGACCTGATGGGGAAGATCTACAAGTCCCCGCTCCTCCAGTACATCAGCGGCTTCATCATCATTATCGGAATGCCGCTCTACACCGCCGCTATCCTGATAGGCGGCGCCCGGTTCCTGGAGCCGACCCTCAACATCCCGTACACCACTTCGCTCCTGATCTTTGCTGTAATTGTTGGCGTGTACGTGATTTACGGGGGCCTCATTGCCGTTATGTACACCGATGCCTTCCAGGGCACGATCATGCTGGTTGGCATGACCGCACTCCTCGTCCTGACCTACATCGCGGTCGGCGGGGTTACCGCAGGGAATACCGCCCTCACGAACATGGCGGATCTCGTCCCGAAAGCTCTCGCTTCCCAGGGGATGACCGGTTGGACCACGATGCCGGATCTTGGTTCACCCATCTGGTTCACGCTCGTCACAACCCTCGTTCTCGGGGTGGGTATCGGTGTTCTCGCCCAGCCCCAGCTTGTGGTGAGGTTCATGACTGCAAAAGATGACAAATCCCTCAACCGTGCAATCCTTGTCGGGGGACCGTTTATCCTCATGATGACCGGGGTTGCCTTTACGGTAGGGGCGCTCTCAAACGTTTACTTCTTCCAGCACTCCGGGCAGATAGCGATCGATGCTGCCGGGGGGAACGTCGACCTGATTATGCCGGTCTTCATCAATCAGGCAATGCCGGACCTCTTCATTGTCATCTTCATGCTGAGCCTTCTTGCGGCTGCGATGTCAACCCTGAGTTCGCTCTATCATGCAATGGGAACAGCCCTCATCTGCGATCTCTGGGGGCGGGGAAAAAAATGCGCCCTCTCCCTCCGGGCTAACCAGATAGGTGTATTCATCATGATGATCGCAAGTCTCGGCCTTGCCTTCCTGATGCCGGGCAGCATCATCGCCCGGGCAACAGCGATGTTCATGGGACTCTGCGCATCGGCATTCCTGCCTGCATTCGCAATCGGGATATATGCAAAAAGGCCTTCGACCCGTGCTGCGATAGCAAGCATGATTGTCGGTGCAGCTGTCTGGTTTCTCTGGACCGCGTTTGTCCATGCCGCGGAAGCAAAACCTCTCGGTCTCTGCCAGTTCATCTTCGGGAAAGCTGCCCTCCTTGGCCTGCCCTGGTCGGTTATCGATCCCTTGGTGATTGCGCTTCCGCTTTCGCTCATCACGATCATCTGCCTGCAGTACTATGATTCAGGACGGGCTCCCCGGGGAGAACCTGCCGCTGCACCCAACCAGTGACCCGGTCACTTCCGGGACCCCCGAAGAAACCTTTTTTGGTACCCTGCCTAACCGGATTGTTATGACGGAACCTGGACTTGCAAATCAGTCCCTCACCACCTACAAGACAGGGACACCCCCGATGATCCGGAAAGAAGTCACGGAACGCATTCGCGATATCCCCGCCTGGACGCTGGATAATGGTCAGATTACGAAGGTGTTCAGCTTCGCGAACCCGGACCAGGCAGTCGGATTCGTAACGGAAACCCTGCTCTTTGCAAAGGAAGCCGGACACATCCCGGATATATCCCTGACCCAGGGACGCCATGTCAGAATCTCCTGGTTCACGTACCCGGCAGGAGGACTCACTATGAACGATTTCATCATGGCCGCAAAACTCGACGCAAAGACCGCGCCAAAAAAAAGTAAGACGCCGAATCCTGAAGAAAAAACCGGATCAGGATAACCCGAACGCTTTTTTGATCTGGTCCCGGAATGCGTCTTTCGGGTACGCGCCTATGATCTGTCCCACCATCTTACCGCGGGAGTAGAGAATGATCGTCGGGATCGCGGATATGCCGTATTGCATCGCGATATTCTGGTTCTCATCGGTATTGCACTTGGCAAAGGTGATCGTTCCTGCAAATTCCCGGGAGAGTTCCTCGACGATAGGGCCTACCCTCCGGCAGGGTCCGCACCATTCAGCCCAGAAATCGATGACCAGCCGTTCCGAACCCGCGAGGACCTCGCTGAAATTCTGTCCGGTGATCGGGATGACCCCGGCCGATTTCTTCTGTTCCCGTTGTTCCTGCATCTCCTGCATCCGTTTCTCACGGATCTGGGCAAGATCGTCGTCCATGATTGTCCGTTTGCGGGACAACCATTTAATTCCTGTGAATCCGGCATATCCCGACCGGCAAGAGAGCAAACTATATCAGCGCACCGGGTGTATATTATAAACCCGAACGGAAGCGAGGTAGGGTAGTCAGGATATCCCGACGGGCTCATAACCCGTAGACCGATGGTTCAAATCCATCCCTCGCTACTTCTTTTCACAGAATTTTCCCGCGTACAGGAGCATGTAAAAAAGCAGGGCCAGCCGGGTTCCGCTTGTCCGCTTCGAAAAATAAGTTGAATGAAAATTGATCAGGCGTCGCCTTTCTCTTTCGTGAACGCTTTTAAGTGGGATTGGTAGGTTCCGTCGACAAACGTGACCTTCCGCTCGCAGGAGTGTTCCCCATCGATGCAGACCGGATAGCTGGATGTCAGGCATCCGGTGCAGAGTTTCTCTTCCCTGAATCCGATGGATTCTACGAGGGCTTTCAGAGATATGTGATGAAGGGAATCGGCGGTGATACTTGCCCGCACCTGCTCCTCGTTTTTGTCGCTTGCGATCAGCTCGGCCCGGGTGGGCAGGTCTACGCCAAGGTAACAGGGGGCCTTGATAGCGGGAGAGCCGATCCGCATATGGATCTTCTTCGCTCCAGCTTCCCGCATAATCTCGATAATACGCCTGGAGGTGGTGCCCCGCACAATGGAGTCGTCGATAAGGACAACTTCCTTGTCCCGGAGGTGTTCTTTGATGGGGTTCAGCTTGATCCGTACCGCCTTTTCCCGTTCCCGTTGGGTGGGCATGATGAACGTCCGTCCCATGTACCGGTTCTTCATCAGGCTCTCGACAAAGGGAATCTTCGAGCCCTGGGCAAACCCGATAGCGTACGCGGTTCCCGAGTCCGGAACCGCCCCCACGGAATCCGCTTCCACCGGGCATTCCTCGAAGAGTTTCTTCCCGATATTCCGCCGTACGTCATAGACAAGGACGCCATCAATCACCGCATCGGCACGGGCAAAATAGATGTATTCGAAGATGCAGTGTGCGGTACAGCTGCAGACCGCAATCTGGGTGGCATGAACGCCATTCTCGTCAAGGCGTACCAGTTCCCCGGGTTTAATGTCCCGGATGAACGTACCGCTCAGGGCATCTACGGCAACACTCTCCGAGGCAACCATGTATCCGCCCTGTGTCTTTCCAAGACAGAACGGTTTGATACCGAGGGGGTCCCTGAATGCGTAGATGACCCCGTTGATCATCATGACGACCGAGTACGAACCCCGGAGCCTGCGCATACAGAGGTGGACGGCATCCTCGATACATCCGGACCGGTTGAGTTCGTCGATTAAGACCTTCGCGATGACCTCGGTATCGGTCGTGGTCGTGAAGATCTGCCCCCGCTGCTCATACTCGTGCCGGAGCTCCTGGGTGTTCACCATGTTCCCGTTGTGAGCGATGGAGATCACGAAGTTCTTGAACCGGAAGTTGAGGGGCTGGATATTCTCGGGAAGGTTCGGTCCCGTGGTCGGGTACCGGACATGCCCGACACCGACGTTTCCTTTCAGACCTTGTAAAATAGCGGGTGTAAAAACGTCAGCTACGAGGCCATGCTCCTTGTGTTTATAGAGACATGAGCCCTCGTAGGTTGATATTCCCGCGCTCTCCTGGCCACGATGCTGGAGCGCGTACAATGCGTAGTAAAGAGGTAACGATACTCCGCCAGCATCCACGATGCCAACGATACCGCACATGTTCCTACTCTAATGGGTGGGTTCTCTTGGTCTCTTCGTAACCCAGCGGTACCCGCGAATACGGGTACTCCGTCCGAAGCCGCAAGCCGAGCAGACTTTGTGTCTTCGGTGGTAGGAGATACTTCCACAGCGCCTGCAGACGATGTGGGTCTTCTTGTTCCGCTTCCCCATTGATGGCGTGCCTTTTGTCATATGAAATCACCTCTATTCGATCGAGGGAGAAATGTAAATTACATTGTCCCCGCGTACAATCAGTGTACCGACCTTCTGCACCTGGCCGTCTACAACCTCTTCTGCTTTGTCGAGAACGAGGTTCATGTGTACATCATACCCTTGGAGAACCCCACGGATCTCCCTTCCCCCTTTGAGAGAGACGATGACAGGCTGACGGTTCAGCACCTGATCCAAAATATCCAGCGGCCTTTTTGTCATAAGAATACCTGAAACTAATCGCTCTGGAGTACTATACTTGAGCGAACTCTCTACTTAAACATACCGTAGATGCCGGGCCCGCGAGCCATTGCGCCGGTGGAAACCTTTTCTTTTCTGGCAGCCGATGGTACAGCGAGAGCGATGGGCAAGATAATCATAAAGAAACGCCATTCGGTGCGCAAATCCCAGGTTACCGACATTCTCCGGTCGCTGGAAGCTGAGATCGGACCCTCGGCTGAGCTCTTCAAGGGGGCTCAACTCGAGATCGCGGAAACAACTTGCCAGTACCAGCTCTACCTCGTTGATAAGCAGCCACTCGTCTTTTCCGGTGAGAACTGGGTCTTTCCCACGCTGAAGGGTGCGATCTCGCGATCGTTTCCGGAGCGGCGGGTCACGGTCGATATGGGTGCCGTGAAATTCGTCGTGAACGGTGCCGACATCATGCGCCCGGGAATAACAGGTGTTTCTGATGATGTCCTTGCAGGACGGCCGGTGCAGATCGTGGAAGAACGGCATGGGAAACCCCTGGCAATCGGTATCGCCCTCTTCGATGCGGCGGCAATGCGGGAGCAGCGGCAGGGAAAGATGGTGAAGACCCTCCACTTTGTGGGGGACGAGATCTGGAATCTTGAATTCTGAGGGGTTTTCCGCAATTTTGCCCATCTTTTTCGGGCCCGGGAGTCTTCCGGACAGATACTATTAAATAAAATTCAATATACAGTTTTTTTATGGTAAAGATATTCGATACGCTTCTCGGCAGGAATACCGGCACCGGGGAAGATGAATATATGGATCTCGATCTCGAGTCCTACGAAGAGCCCGGTGTGAATGCTCCCGCACTTCTTGTTAAGATTGCGACCCTGGGCGACCTCAAGGACACCCCCCGGGTCAAGGATGAGGTCTACAACGGAAATATCGTCATAGTAGACATCTCCCGGCTCAAGATGGACAAGATCTCCTATGAGCGCGCCTTAAAGGATCTCAAGGAGGTCGCAAAGGACGTGAACGGGGATATCATCGGCCTCGGCGACCAGCGGTATGTTGTCCTCACCCCGATGTCCGTCAAGATCTCCCGGGACAAGATCGGTGGAGCGTAAGTGCGACAGGTCGTTCCGGGTCCCTGCCCTACCTGCGGACGTGAAATAGAATACTGTTACCAGACTGAGAATATTCCCTATTTTTCCGATATCCTGATTATCAGTGCGATGTGCCCGGATTGCGGGTTTCGTTTCGCGGATACCCAGATGCTGAAGCGGGAGCCTCCCGCCCGGTACGAGTTTGCAGTCACGGGAGGAGAGGATCTCTCGGTTCGGGTCATGCGGAGCATGCAGGCCTCGATTGAGATCCCTGAGCTGGGCGTCCGGATCGATCCCGGGCCCAAGTGCGACGGGTTTGTCTCGAACGTTGAGGGCGTCCTCGACCGGGTTGACGGGGTCCTGGAGAGTGTGCTTCTCTGGGCAGATGACGATGAGGAGCGCCGGAATGCGATAGCCCTCAAAGAGAAGATCGCTCTAGCAAAGACCGGGAAGTTCCCATTCACGCTCATCATCGAAGATCCGACCGGGAATTCAGCCGTTGTCTCGGACCGGGCAGTGAAGTCCTCCTACGAAGTCCCACCAGAAGATTCGCGGAGGGATTAAACGACCTTTGCGATTGGCCGATCAACACTCTGATGGGGATCAAACTATCTGAACTTTTTTCCAACTTTCGGAAATTTATATCATTAGATTCGTGATGAGCGTCCTGGATCTGCCACAAGAATTTAACCGGGGATTCAGGATATTCCCCGACAGAAAAAAAGATTTTAAATTAATGAATCGCCATATCCCTCAGCCAGACCCCGGCCTCCGGAACAATCTCCCCGACAACCTTCGCATCGGGAACGATACTCCGTAGGGTAGTGAGACTCTTCTCCGGGACCACGTACGCAAATCCCATTCCCATATTGAAAGTCCGGTACATCTCGTTATCAGAAATCTTCGCCGACTCCTGCATCCACCGGAAGATTGCCGGGGGTGTAAGGGGATCGGTGAACTTAAACCCGTACTTCGTGAGCCGGGTGAAATTCAGGAGGCCGCCGCCCGTGATATGGCACATCCCGTGCACCTCGCAGGATGCTGCGACCTCCAGGCTCTCGTGGTAGATCCGGGTCGGAGTGAGGAGTTCGCGTCCCAGGGTCTTCCCGCTGGCGAGTTTCTGGTCGTATCCCCCGTGCTCCCCGGCTACCTTCCTTGCCAGGGAGAGTCCGTTCGAGTGGATACCGGTCGAGGGCACACCCACGATCTTGTCGCCGGACCGGATGGTCTCCCCGGTCACGACCTTGTCCTTCTGCTGGACTCCCATACAGGTCCCGGCCAAGTCGAGCCCGTTCACAAGGCCCTTGAGGGTTGCGGTTTCTCCGCCCACGATCTCGATGTTGGACTGCCGTGCACCCTCGTTGAGACCGATCCCGAGCTGGGCCATCTTCTCCTTCGAGATGCTGTCGGTTGCGATGTAGTCCACAAACGCGATGGGCTCGATGTTCATCACGTAGAGATCGTTCACGTTCATCGCGATGCAGTCTATCCCGACCGTGCTCCAGTCCTGAAGGTGGTCTGCGACCAGCATCTTCGTCCCGACGCCGTCGACCGTCATTGCAAGGGCGAGCGGCCCGAAATCGATCAGGCCGGCAAAGTGCCCGACCTGACCGAGCATCCGGTAGTTCCCCTGCCTGCGGTAGGTCAGGTTTTTAATGAGCCCCTTTATCGCGGTCGCTTCCAGATCGATATCGACCCCTGCTGCCTGGTATGAATTACTGCCCATGCGATTCCTCCGAGAGCCGGAACTCGTCGTGGAGCACCTTGATGGCCCGTGGGCCGTCCTCCTGCCTGACCACGAACGAGATGTTCACTTCCGACGACCCCTGCGATATCATCATCACGTTGACTCCCGCTTTCCCGAGCGCTGTGAAGATACGTCCACCGGTTCCCGGGGCTCCTGCCATACCGGCCCCGATAACCGCGACTGCGGCAACTTCCCGGTTATGCGAGACATCCCGTACCATTCCCTGCTTCACAAGATCCGAGAGGGCGTTGACCGCAACTTCCAGGTGACCTTCATCAATGATGAGCGAGATGTTCGCCTCGCTCGATCCCTGCGATATCATCATCACGTTGACATCGTGGTCGGCAAGCGTGGAAAAAATCGCTTTTGCAACACCCGGGCGTCCGATCATCTGGGCGCCGCAAATGTTGATAGCCGCGACTTTGTCGATATAGGTGAGCGCTTTTACCACCCGGTCGTCCCGGTGGGCACCCCGGATGATACAGGTCCCCGGATGGGAGGGATTGAAGGTGTTTTGCACCCTGACAAGGATATCCTTCCGCATAGCGGGCTCAATCGACCGGGGATGCATCACCTTTGCACCGAAATACGAGAGCTCCATTACTTCCAGGTACGAGACGGAGGGAAGAACCCGGGCATTCCCGATGAGCCGGGGATCGGTCGTCATGATCCCGTCCACATCGGTCCAGATCCAGATCTCATCCGCATCGATACCGGCGCCAACAATTGCTGCAGAGTAATCCGAACCGCTCCGGCCAAGGGTAGTCACGATGCCTTCCCCCGTGCAGCCCATGAACCCCATGATCACCGGGATCTTCTCGGAAAGGTACGGGGAGACCCGGGCCTTGATCCGTGCGTCGCTTGCAGGGAGGGCATTTGCCTCGCCGTGCTGGCCGGTGGTCAGGATCCCCGCCTCGCACCCGTCCATCACTACCGACGGGATGCCCCGCTGCCGGAGGGCTGCCCCGACAATGGGTGCAAGAAGCCGCTCCCCATACGAGATGATGAAATCGCGGGACCGGGGGGTTAGTTCCCGCAGGCTGTGGATCGCGTTCAGGATGCTCCGGAGTTCGGCGAGTCTCATCTCAATGACCGGGGCGACCTCTGCCACGTAATCGGGAGCCGCACCTTCGAGCGTTTTCATGTGCCGTTCCCTGAATGAGGAGGTAAGCGGGTCGATAGTGGTGAGGTCCCGGGTCCGTACAAGGGACTCGGAAACCTCGATCAGCTTGTCGGTTACGCCACGCTGGGCAGAGACAACGACAGCAAGCTCGTTCCCCCCGTTCCGGTAATGCTCCAGGATGTCGACCACCCGGCCGATGCACTGGGCATCGGCGACGGATGTGCCGCCGAATTTCATCAAAAACCTCATTTCAGGCTCACTCTGCGGTATCAGTTATTTATGTAACGTTAGAACGCACAAATAATAATACAATGCGTGCAGTGGAAGTCGTGGATTGCCACGTTCTGGTGATCGGGAGCGGCGGTGCCGGTGTCCGGGCCGCGATTGAAGCATCGGGATACGGAGACACCATCCTTATCTCAAAAACCATCGCCGGAAAAGGCGGCTGCACGCCAATGGCCGAGGGTGGACTCAACGCGGTTCTCCGGGAGGAAGACTCCTGTGAGATCCATTTCGAGGACACCATGAAGGGGGGAGCCCATCTCAACGATCCGGATCTCGTCCGGGTCCTCGTCCGTGACGCTCCCAAACGGATGGAAGACCTGATCCGGTGGGGTGCGGTCTTCGATTTCACTGATAAGGACCAGATCGCCCAGCGTCCGTTCGGAGGCCAACGGTTCCCCCGGACCTGTTACGCCGGGGACCGGACCGGCCACGAGATCATGACAACCCTGATGGAACAGCTCCGTGCCTCCTCCGTCTCGATCATGCAGGAAACGACCGCAATCGAACTCCTCAAAGACGGGAACGCGATCTGCGGGGCAATTGTCCTGGACCGTGACGGGGAAATGTCAGTAATAAAGGCGGACAGCACCATTATCGCCACCGGGGGAGGGACCCGGATCTATGATATCTCCACCAACTCTTCGAGCGGTACCGGTGACGGATATGCCCTCGGGTACCGTGCCGGAGCAGACCTCATCGATATGGAGATGATCCAGTTCCACCCGACGGGAGCCGTATTCCCGTATGATGCACGCGGCCGTCTGGTCACGGAAGCGGTCCGGGGCGAAGGCGGCATCCTGACCAACACACTTGGGGAGCGGTTCATGAAGAGCTACGATCCCGAGCGGATGGAACTTTCGACCCGTGACGTGGTAGCGAGGGCAATAGCGACCGAAGTCCTTGAAGGAAGGGGAACCGATCACAACGGGGTCTATCTCGACGTCTCCCATCTCCCGAAAGAGCAGATCGAGACCCGTCTTCCCGTGATGCTGGAACAATTCCTCAAGTACGGTGTAGACATACGCAAGCAGCCGATGGAAGTTGCACCCACCGCCCATCATATTATGGGCGGGCTCCGGATAACGACCGAATGCCGGACCACCCTGCCCGGTCTGTTTGCCTGCGGGGAATCGGCAGGAGGCGTCCACGGGGCAAACCGGCTCGGCGGGAATGCCCTTGCCGAAACCCAGGTCTTCGGGAAGATTGCCGGGGAGACGGCGGGAAAAGAGCCGAAACGGACAACCTGTATCGATGAGAAACTGGTCGAATCACAGCGCCGCAGGCTTGGCGGGTTCCTGAAAGGTACCGTAAACCCTGCCGAAGTCGCCCACCGGCTGCAGAAAGCGATGTGGGACGGGGCCGGAATCTTCCGGAATGCTGCCGACCTTGAAACAACCCTCAATACTGCGAACAAACTTCTCTTTGAGAAGCTCCACGCAGATTCCCAGCGGATGGTGTCCGAGTGCTGCACGGTCCAGAACATGTGTACCACCGCCCTCCTTGTCTGCCGGGGGGCTATCCTGCGCAGGGAGTCCCGGGGAGCACATGTCAGGATCGATGTCCAGCAGACCTGGAATTCCCTGACGACACCGTACCGGCACTCCTATCTCTCCCGTACACGGGAGGGAATCGAGAAGGTGATGCCGCAATGAAGACAATCACTATCCGGGTATCCCGGTTCGATCCCGGGAAAGACACGAAGCCCCATCTCGAATCCTATACAGTCCGGCTGCACAACGGAGCCCGGGTCCTCCATGCCCTGCACGCAATCCACGATACTCAGGATCCAACACTCGCGTACCGGTACTGCTGTGCCTCCGGCCAGTGCGGAAGCTGCGCAGTCCGGGTGAACGGAGAACCCGGTCTTGCCTGCATGGAAGAGGCGAGGACCGGTATCGTTGTCGAGCCGCTCCGGCTCCCGGTCATCCGCGACCTTGTCGTAGACCTCGGCCCGTTCCTCAAAAATATTGCGGCCCTGCTCCCGAAAACCGATCTGGTCATGCCGAAGAAGGCCGAGATTGAGACCATCAAACCTCTCAGGAGCTGTATCGAGTGCCTTGCCTGCGTCTCGGTCTGCCCGGCGATGGATGTCACCGAGTTTGCAGGACCGACTGCCATGCGGCAGGAGATGCGTCTCGCACTCGATCCCAGGGACAGCAGGGACCGGGTCCGCGAATCGGTCGGGACCGGCCTTTTCACCTGCACTTCCTGCCAGGCCTGCTGGAAAGTATGCCCGAAGAATATCGAGATCCCGTCGAAAGCGATTGAGAAACTCCGGGCCCTGGCAAACCGGGAGGGGCTCAGCCTGCCACGGCATACGGAAGTTGCGGCCCTCATCCGTTCGACCGGCCGGAGCGTTACCCGTACGGAACCGACCTTCATGGAGATTCTGGACAAGACCGAAGTAGAACCGGTTGGGGAGCTCCGGGCTGAGATCGGGTTCTTCGTGGGCTGCATGTACAACATGCGCCTCCCGAAGACTGCAATTGATGCAATAGAAGTCCTTTCCCGGAACGGGTTCCGGGTCATTATCCCCCGGGAGCAGATCTGCTGCGGATCGCCCCTGATACGGACCGGCCAGCTGGATCATATCGAACTCATGAAACGCAGGAACATCGAGGCGTTCAAGTTTCGGGGCATCGATACGGTCGTCACCATGTGTGCCGGTTGCGGGTCTACCCTGAAAAACGATTACAAGACACCGTTCACAGTGATGGATATCTCAGAGCTCCTGGTGAAGTACGGGATCGAGCAGCCGGCGCGTCTCCCGATCACCGCGACCTACCACGATCCCTGCCACCTGCTCCGTGGCCAGGGTATACGGGAGCAGCCCCGGACCCTTGCCCGTCAGGTCGTTGACTTGACCGAGATGCCGGCCTGGTGCTGCGGATCGGGCGGAGGGGTACGGTCCGGGATCCCTGAGGAGGCAGCGGCCCTTGGGGAGAAGCGACGGGAAGAGATCCGGAAGACCGGGGCGGATGTGGTTATTTCCTCCTGCCCGTTCTGCGAGTTCCATATAAGCGGCCATTCGGATAAACCAGTCAAGAATATCACGACCATTCTTGCCGAGGGATACCGGGAGAAGGACCGGAAGAAAGCCTGCGCAGAAAAACCGGTTTCATGAGCAGGGAATCATGGGGGGCGACCCCATATATTTCCCGGAGTATCTCGGCCTGATTTTTTGATTTGGTACCATTTCAGATGGTGATCCTCTGGACTCACACCGGATTCATGAATCTTTTATTGCAGTAAATTCCTGAGGGCCGTTTTCCGGGTTTCCTCAGAACCTGAATAATCCTGAAGGAATACCTTACATGCGGATTGACGGTTCGGGGGCAAGTACAGGAGATAACTGGGATTGCAGCCGTTTCAGCGTCTCTTCCCGCGACTGGATCTCTTTCGCGATATCATCGAGGGATACCGTGATATCATTGCGGGAACCATTAGGGGACCCATACGAAGACTGGAGAATTCCCATCAGTTTCTTCTCTACTTCTACGCGGCGGGTCAGCCGGGCATATTCGCATACAACGTCCCGTTCAAAACCAGCCCTGCTCGCTTTGCGGACGTCACGATCGATCAGTTCTCTTCGCATCAGCACATATTCAATGGCGCTGTAGAGTTCCCGCGGTTTTACAGGTTTCAGGATATAATCCTCGATACAAACACCGTATCGTTTTGCATCCGCAGGTGTGGGCTGCATTGCGGTGAGCATCAGGACCGGTATTTTCCTCAGGTCCGGATCTTTTTTGATCTCTTCCAGGGTACTCCACCCGTCCAGCGGGTACATCATGATGTCCAAGAGGATGAGATCCGGACGCCGCTTCCGGGTTTTCAGGATATCCAGGCACTCTTCCCCGCTTCGTGCCGGAATGGTGAGATATCCTTTCTGGGTGAGGAGAAGCGAGAAGAGCTCTACGATGTCTTTCTCATCATCGACAATAAGTATCTGGACCGGCCTTTTCCGCAGGAATGCCGCATAATACCCGATTCCTGCAAGGGAAATTACCGCAATTCCCGCGATGACAAGGATTTGCCCGGGAATCAGCGCCGGAGCGGATGAACCCGGGAGCTGGAGCGTCATAATATCCGGATCCTCTGGATACTGTTTCTGGAATTCAAGGATCGCCGAAGAAAGATCTATTGAGGCAAGAGACACGCCGGAACCGACATCCATGAGATCAACATACCGCAGGTCCGGGGTATATGGTACAATAAGGCTAAACACTCCCTCTTCAGAATACTCCATGTAGCCAGCCAGGGATCGGCCGGTATCAGGTCCGCTATTCAGAGGAGCATCCCCTGTCTGGGTCCTTGGATCCCGAATAGAGAACTCCTGAATAGGATTTTTCTGACTATCCCGTAGAGTCCCGGTAATTGTGCCGGATTGAAGGTTGAGGTTTGGGGCAGTCCCATACCGGATTTCGGAGGAGAGTTCCTTCGTGACGCCGTGATCATAGGCAATGGTAATTATGACTACCTTCTGGTACGGAGTATCCAAGGCCGCAGTTGCCGGATAGAGGAGTAATGCAAGACAGACAAGGATGCCAGCCACGAGTTTCAGCCGCATTTCTCCACCTCCCGTATACAACGTAGTGTCATATTTTGTCCAATATATTTACTATTCGTTTTGTTGACGCATTGCCGAATTTCCCGGAATATCCGTTGTGCATGATATCCGGATCCATATCCCATCGCCAGAAATTTTTGTAGGCAACCGGGTTATCCTGGGCGATCTGCCGGCACGCATCGGGATTCCATCCATTCAATCGTGCACTCGCTTTGCAATTCTCCTCAGAACTCCAGACATTGGGATCCGGGTCGTTCTCTGCGTAATAGGTGTTCCCGTAGTAAGTATCCATGAGCCCGTACACCGCATGACCGAGTTCATGGATGGCAAGGTACCGGTCGTCCGCTGCAATTTTCAGATATACGTGTCCGAGCCCGTTCGGGTTCGTGCAGCCTCTCGGCTCGTCCGGGGCTCCGGTGTACTGCCCGTAATAGGTCGGATACAGTATGACCGTTACGTCGGCAAAGGTAGCTTCACTCCAGTAGGAGTCCGGAATTTTTCCTGCACATCCGTCAAATGCGTCTGCATAGGTCTCGTTGTCCCAGTAATAGTAAAAATTGAATTTCTGCTGGTAATCTGCCGGAAAGGCATAGGCGGGGGAAGTTATCGAGGGAATTTTCACAAAGGAATTATTGATAAAACGGCTGACATCAGCCGCGAATTGCTTCTCCCCGCCCGGATATCCGTCCAGGATAACTTTTGTGCCGGTTGAACTGTTGAACGATGTGTTGGAAGGGATGAATATCACATCGAATCTTGATTCCGGAGGGCCGTTCGTCATCACCGGCACAATGCCTGATCTCTCCAGGTACATCACAATTTCGCCTTCGGTACTGAGGTTTTGCCGGAGAACGGTCTCCCGGTAACCGGTCTTTACCGCACGGACCGTCTTGATCTGCTTTGTGAGAACATCGGAGGAGAGAGAAAGAGACCCGTCTTCCGAAGAGGTCGTTCCCATCGCTCTTCCGTTAATAAACAGGGTGGCATTCCCGAGGGGTGTCAGGTTCTCGCAGTCGAGCGTTTGTATCCGGAGAGTCCTTTCCTGCTCCGGGGGGGCTGCCTGGTTTATGTCTGAACCGGAAATGGAAATCTGTCCACCGGATATACCTTCTGAAGAGGAACACGATTCCAGGTCCGGGAGGTTTTCTGCACGGATTCCGGGTTCGGAGCCAGCGGGATTTCCGGTTGGGATAACCAGGTACATCAGTAATATTCCTGAAGCTACCAGCAACATTCCTGAGCAGAACATTGCGAGAAACAGGAGCCGGAGACGTTTCCTGCTATCCATTGTTCCCGTCATCATGCATTCTCTGATATCCGGAAACCGGAATAATCTGATGCCCCATCTGAATTTCCTTATGCAGTTACTGAAATAAAAATGTGAGCGCCGGGAATTCCCTATCCGTCTTTCCGGGAGTCTTAACGGAACCTGAAAGTATCAAGAGTCCGATAGATGTACGTAAATTTCCTTTTATTCACGAGGACTATTCATACTCACGAATCACGCGCATATCCTGGGCTGGGCTATTCCGGAAAAATCTGATAGTCCGGGAAAGGAGGAGATTTTATTTTTGCAAAATGTTATTTATAGTATTCTCCACGACCCGAGGAATATTTATTATTTTTTTAAAAAAGGATTCAATTTGATACGTGTTAGATAAACAGATGCATATTTTTATTTTTCTTAAATGATAATCCTGGATTACAGGATCTGCCCGTTTTTAGCGGATATTTTTTTTGTTTCCATTTTTGAAACATAGACGTGCTTTTAATTAAATTCTCACTGTTTTATTTCTGATCGTAAGATCGGAGAGGTTGTACATGAAAACAAAACTTCTGGTTATCGCGGGGCTTCTGCTCCTCGCGTGTGCAGCGATGATTGCGCCGGTAAATGCTGTTGATGCAACTGCAAGTGCTAACGTCACTGGAAATCCATCACAATATGCGTCTATGTCCATAAATCTGAGTTCCATGACTATGGATCTTCAGGCAACAGGAACTGCTCATAATACGACTCCTGCCTTAACAGTGACTGCAAATGCACCATTTACGATAAATGCTCGGGATTCGTTTGTAGGTGATAAGACACAGACGGGTCATATGGAAAA
>JBDKRP010000131.1:0-2521 GCA_039683275.1 Methanoregulaceae archaeon
TTGTGATATTTCAAGAAATAATAGATATCTTTTTATAGTAAATTTTTACAATTACCCTGAGGGCACAATGACTCAACCTACGAAGAAACATGCAAAGCAGGACAATCACAGTAAGTCTCCAGCACCGCACAATGCCGGGGCCACCGTGAAATCAACGATGCCGGCATTTCTGCATGCAGAAGGAAAAGCAGAAGCACAAGGAAAAACTGCACCTGCCGTTACTATGGCATCCCGTACCGTCAGCCCGGTCGGCAACCCGGCGAAGGCGTACGGGAACACGGCCGCTCTTATCGCATCGCCAACCGTAGGGGATGTGTATGTTATCACCATCGTGAACAAAAAAGTGGGTGGACAGAAGGCTCCCGAGAAGCCTCCGACTGTGTACCTGAATACGCCGGATGGTTCGTCGGTTTCGACAATAACCCCGCAGACCCGCCTCCCCCAGGGCCTCCCATCGCTTGACAAACTCCTGGGCGGGCTCATCCCGGCAGGAATGATCCCGAAGGGAGCGATCCCGGAAGAGGCGGCTCCCTACGGGGCGGTCCTGGCAGGAAAGCCTGTCGACGGCACTAAGGCCGGATCATCCGGTGGTATACCTGATGAGAACGGGACAAAGGCAATCGGGAACTCTGCGCTCGATATCGGATCACCGACTATCGGGGATCTCTATGTGATTAGTATCGTGAACACCAAGACCAGCGAGGGAGTGGCGGACGACCGGAAATAGAATGGATTCACGTGCACTTTTTCGACCTGGGGGGAAAAATCCGACCGTCAGGTCCTGAAATGGCGGGTATAAATCCATTTTTTTAACAGATTAGGGGAACCAGTCATGACACCTGAACTGATGGCAGGAATTATTCTTGTTCTCATTGTCGCCTTTGCGGCAGCGATCATCCTGTACCAAAGGATTAAACGGACCGCGAGTGGCCGGAAGACTGATGATGAGAAATCTGCAGACGAGGATGCCGCCTTTAACCGGAAGATCGCGGACGACGATGCAGAATTCTCCCATGCAAAAACCGCAGACATGCAGGAATTCCAGTACAAACAGACCGAAGATATCTCGGCATTTGAGAAAACCGGTGGGGAGAATTCCGGGGACTATTATGCACGGCGGGCCCGCGAGGACGCAGCATTTTACCAGGAAATGGGCCGGGAATATGCAGAGTACTATACGGCACGGGCGAAGAAGATTGCCGAGTATTACAAAAACAGGAATGGCGAGTGGCAGATCTTCTACACGAAGAATGCTGAAGAGGATGCAGTATTCTACCGGAAAAAAGCCGCAGAGTACGCGGATTATTACACCCGGCGAGCCCGCGAGATCGCAGAGTCCTCCACTGACGGAGTCCTGGCCACCCGGGATTACTATGTGCAACGGGCAAAAGAAGACGCGGAGTATTACCGGAAAATAGCCGCACAGTACGGGGAATACTATACCCGGCGTGCGCATGAAATCGCGGAGTATTACCGGAGCCTTGGTAAAAAATACGAGAAAGCAGGAAAGGAAACCGCGGAGTTCTACAAAAAGAGGGCCCGGGACGAGGCAGAGTACTACACGGCAAGAGCCCGGGAATACTCGGAACGTTATAAACGCAGGTACTAGGGAAAGTTGATAGGGAAATCCTAATTCTTGTCGTATGTACTGCCAGGTAATCCTCGTACTAGCAGCGTCCCTGTTCCACGAACACGTTGCCGGAAAATGTGGGCGGTCGCCCTGGGGGCAGCCTCACTGCAGAACTAAAAAGAAACGGAACCGGCGATCTCCGGATCTCAAGTGGATGGACACCCGTTGAGGGAATAACTCCCCTGGTCTGGAAAAAGACCGGCGCAAACACGTATGATATTACCAGTACCTGTGAAGCTGAACGGAGGGCACAACAACCGGAACATTCCCGGTATGTTTCTACCGGGTCATACCTTTTGAGCGGCGACAGAAAAACGCTGACCTTGCTCTATAAGCAGTTCCTACGGGACCCTTCCACTGTATTCCCCCTGGAGAGATTTCAATAATTTTTCAATCCTTTCGAATCCGAAGCAGACAAGTGTTCACGGTATCCCTCCATCCCGGATCTGTGAATATCGGATTAAACTGGCGCATCCGAGTCATGTACCGTAAATGCATGGAGGTAACGCTGGCCGGAATAAACTGTATCCCTCGCGGCTTTGCCGGATTTTCCAGACCGGATGACAACTCTTTTGTCGTTCCAGGGACCCGGTTCTAAAAGAACCGCCGCGCCTTCGTGCTTCCCGTACAGCGTGAGAGAGACGTTTCCGAGAGCCAGGGATCTTCCCACAATGCCAGACCGGAATCCGAAAACCTCGAACTTGCCGGCAAGGGAAATGTCTCCGCAGGGAGCTGAGATCCCATAACTCTCACCAGTGATCGTCATAATGCATTGTGATGCATCCAGATTGCCTTTGTCAACAACGATACCGTATCCCCCTTCATCCTTCATCCGGGAATTGGTAATCCTGAAGATTCCCCCAAGAACCTTCATCGACCCTGACTGGAGCA
>JBDKRP010000132.1:0-24327 GCA_039683275.1 Methanoregulaceae archaeon
GTTATCGACTGGTATAAAAAACAATCAAAAAATCCGGTGATTCCTGATGAGTGATGAAAAAGCGCCATTGAAATATACAGCAACGACCTGTCCGTACTGTGGGGTGGGCTGCGGCCTGAACCTCGTATCCAAAGGGAATACGCTCGTAGGTGTGGAACCCTATAAGCGTTCTCCGATCAACGAAGGCAAGCTCTGCCCGAAGGGTGCGACCTGCTGGGAAACCGTCCAGAAGCCCGGCCGGCTGACAAAGCCCCTGATCAAGAAGGGCGACAAGTTTGAGGAAGCCTCCTGGGACGAAGCAATTGACCTGATTACGAAGAAGTTTACGGAGATCTCCGGCAAGTTCGGTCCTAAGGCACTCGGCTTCCAGACTTCGTGTCGTACCGTCAACGAGGATTGCTACGCCCTGCAGAAGTGGGCACGGGTTGCCTTCCAGACCAACAACGTAGACAACTGTGCCCGTATCTGCCACGGACCTTCTGTTGCCGGGCTCTCGCTCTCTTTCGGATCCGGTGCAGCCACCAACCCATTCGAAGATGTCCTGAACTCTGACCTGATTGTCATGTGGGGTTCCAATGCAGTCGAGGCCCACCCGCTTGCCGGCCGCCGTATCATGCAGGCAAAGAAAGCAGGCATCCCGATCGTTGTTGTGGATCCGCGCCGCAGCCCGACAGCCCGTCTCGCGGACAAGTGGATCCGGTTTAACCCATCGACCCATATTGCCCTTGCCAACAACATGATGTACTACATCATCAAGGAAGGCCTCGAGGACAAGGAGTTCATCAGGGAGCGCACAAAAGGCTTTGATGATCTCAAGAAGACTGTTGAGAAGTATGCTGACGCTACGAAAATCCATGGCGTCCCGCAAGAGACGGTCCTGGAGTTTGCCCGCCAGTACGCCAACGCGAAGAATGCGGTCATCATCTATTGTCTCGGTATCACCGAGCTTACCACAGGTACCGACAACGTCCGTTCGATGGGCAACCTTTCTCTGCTTACCGGCAACATCGGCCGTCCCGGCGTCGGTGTCAACCCGCTTCGTGGCCAGAACAACGTGCAGGGCGCCTGCGACATGGGTGCGTACCCGAACGTCTTCTCCGGCTACCAGGCAGTCGCCGTTGCAGACAACCGTGCCAAGATGGAGAAGGCATGGTTCATGAAGGAAGGTTCCCTGCCAGACTGGTACGGTTCGAGCCTGACCGAGCAGATCAACGATTGCGGTGACGTGGTCAAAGCGATGTATATCCTCGGCCTGAACCCGGTTGTTTCCTACCCGGACTCGAACCATGTGATGAAATCCCTCGACAAGCTTGACTTCCTTGTTATCCAGGATATCTACTGGAATGAAAGCTGCGAGTATGCGGACGTCGTCCTGCCCGGCACCTGCTTTGCCGAGAAAGACGGAACCTTTACGAGCGGCGAGCGCCGTGTCAACCGTGTCCGGAAGGCAGTCGACGGCCCCGGGGAGTCGAAGTACGACTGGGAGATCATCGGTATGCTTGCAAAGAAGATGGGCCTCAAGGGCTTTGACTGGAAGAGCGCGAAAGATGTCTGGGACGATATGCGTGCTGTGACCCCTGGCCAGTTCGGTGTAACCTACGAGAAGATCGAGAAGCCCGAGGCAATCCACTGGCCCTGCCCGACAGTCGAGCACCCGGGAACCCCGATCCTCCACATCGGGAAGTTCGCAGCTGCTGATGGTAAGGGCACCATGTTCGGCATCGAGTACCGCCCGCCGGCAGAAGTTGCAGACGCAGAGTACCCGTTCACGCTCATGACCGGGCGTGTGATCTTCCATTACCACACGAGGACACAGACAGATCGGAGCCCGACCCTGCACTATGAGGTTCCTGAGTCCTATATCCAGATCAACACGCAGGATGCAAAAGAGCTCGGCATCAAGCATCACGAAAAGATCAAAGTACGCAGCCGCCGTGGTGAAATTGAAACCATTGCCCGGGTGACGGATGATGTTGCCCCAAAGGTGATGTACATGCCGATGCACTTCCACAAGGGTGCAAACACACTTACCAACACGGCGCTCGACCCGATGTCAAAGATGCCGGAACTGAAACACTGCGCTGTTGCTGTTGAGAAGATCAAGGAGGCCTGAGTACCATGTCAAAGAAAGGCGATATGCTCTATGCATGGACCAACGATGCAGAGATCCAGAAGAAGGCAGAACTTGGTGGCGCAGTCACGGCCCTGTGGAAATATGCGCTTGAGTCCAAGATGGTAGATGCAGTCCTCGTCGTAACGAAGGGTGTGGACCTCTATGATGCGAAGCCGGTCCTCATTACCGACCCCAAGGACCTTGCCAGCACCGCAGGTTCGCTCCACTGCGGAACGCTCCTCCTGCCCAAACTTATCAAGAAATACTATAACGGCGCCGCTGACATGAAGATCGGTGTCACGGTCAAGGGCTGCGATGCGATGGCGTTCTACGAACTTGCGAAGCGCAAGCAGGTCAACCTCGACAACATCATCATGATTGGCGTCAACTGCGGTGGATCGGTCAGCCCGGTCACTGCCCGCAAGATGATCAAGGCAAAGTATGATGTCGATCCCGAGATTGTGCACAAGGAAGAGATCGATAAGGGCCAGTTCATCATCGAGTACGAAGGAGGCCACAAAGGAATCTCTGTTGACGAGCTTGAAGAGGCCGGCTACGGCCGCAGGTCGAACTGCCGCCGCTGCAAGATGAAAGTCCCCCGCCAGGCAGACCTTGCCTGCGGGAACTGGGGAGTCATCGGCCCCAAGGCCGGAAAGGCTACCTTTGTCGAAATCTGCTCCGAAAAGGGTGCAGCTCTTCTTGACGGTGCCGTCAAGAAAGGTATTCTCGCAACCGAAGCCCCGAACCCCAAGGGTCTTGAGATCCGGGGGAAGGTCGAGGGCGCAATGCTGAAACTTGGTGACAAGTGGCGCAAGAAAGATTTCGAGGCTCTTGGACAAGGAAAGGAACGGTTACAGAAGATCATGGCCGAGACCAGCCGTTGTATCAAGTGTTACGAGTGTATCGACCAGTGCCCGATCTGCTACTGTGTCGAATGCACAACCAAGAACCCCGTTATGGTCCCGCCAGGCGAACTTCCGGTCAGCTTCATGTTCCACCTGATACGGTACGCTCATATTGCCGACTCCTGCGTGAATTGCGGCCAGTGCGAGGAAGTCTGTCCTGCAGAGATCCCGAATGCCCTCTTCATGCATGCACAGCAGGTAGAACTCGAGAAAATGTTCGGGCACGTCCCCGGTGTAAACATGGAACTCCCGATCATGGCGTTTGTCGAGGAACGGTCTGAGCGCGACCGGCTCCAACGGACCGGAAGCGACATGATCTACGAGAATGTCTTCGGGGCATCCCCGAAGTAACCAGATTTTTTTATTGCGTTCGGTCCTCCCAATCGCAGGAGATTAAAGGAAGGGAACTTACCGGTATCCCGTTTAGATCCGGAAATAGACCCCGCAATAACGACCTGCTCGTTGAACCGATGTTTTTCTGTTTTGTCCGGCAGGTGACTTTTTTTGAAAACCCTTCACCGGTCTCCCGCACTGATCAGCTGTTCGTCAACAACAGCGGGAACGAGCGGAGGAAGGCTCCCCCACCGGATAATAATCTCTCCCATTACCGCGAAAACACCCTCAATATATTTCGGATCCGGATACCCGAGCACCGTCTGATCGTCCGGGCGGATCTCATTGCAAATCCGGGTTGCCCATGCATCAGACAGCGCCACATTGTGAGAGAAGATAGTGACGGCATCTGCAATTCCCAAAGAGATGGAAGGGCCGACCGTTGCCGATGAAGTACAGATCCCGAGAACCTGATCTGTGGGAGGTACAAGAAAGGCATACTTGTCCGAGACTGTTGCAGTCCCGGCATGGATTCCTACACTGACGTCCCGGTCTGAAACGAGCGCAATATCGCCGCCGTTATCGATAACCGCATAGCCGGCACCTGCGTCGATCATCGCATCAACCCCTTCCCATGCGACAGTACCGGCAACTGCCGCCATCGGACCGACTCCTGCGCCCCGGGCAGCATCTGCCATCCGGAGAATTACCGGATCGTCCGAATCCGGAGTATATGGTTCAAAAGTCGCCTGAAAAAAAGGATCGCGGGCAATATATGCCTCAATCACGGACCGTGCTGCCAGCATTCCCTTCTTCGCAGCCTTTATATACCGCTCCTCGTCCGCAAGAATAGTTGCGAATGTCTCCCGGAACCGGAACTTCTCCCGGATCATACCTGGAGCGAGAGGGCACCATGGGGGCAGGCAGGGACGCACTTCCCGCAGAGAATGCACTTATCTTCGTGAATTACCAGTTTCCAGTCAGAATCGAACGAAAACACTTCCTGGGGACAGATGCTGATGCAGGCTCCGCAGTCCACACACTCACTCTCGTTGAACCTGATACGGCTTTCCAGTATTCGTACACTCGCCCCGAGACCGGCCATTGAATCGCGAACGAGCCGGCACTGGTCGTCCGGAACATCGATGAGGACCTCGCCATCCGAGGAATCGATGATTGCCCGCTCGACATTGATAAGAACCCCGGTGTCCTTCACAGCCTGGGCGATGATCGGTTTTCTGCCCGTTTTCCGGGAGAAGGTCACAAGAAGTTTCATTTCTGCCACCTTCCGCCAAAGAGTTTCCCGAGATCGATTGCAGTCAGCATACCTATCACGTTCTGCCTGTCATCAATAACGGGAAGCGCACTGATGTTATGGATCTCAAGTTTTCTCACCGCGATATCAACTGCTTCCCCGGCGGTCGTTGTCACTACTTTCCGTTTCATGATATCGGCGACAACTTTTGCTTTCCCGGGGTTCACGACTGCTTTTGATACGTCATAAGTCGTGACTATCCCGACGAGTTTTCCTTCCTGGTCGAGAACCGGCAGATGGTTGGTCTCGCCTTTCAGGAGTTTTTGTGCAGCGGTCCTGATATCGTCATTCTCCGAGACGCTCACCACATTCCGGTCCATAATGTCAAGGACCCGGGGGGCCATCAGACTCTCATGCATCGGGCGGGCCTGCCGTGCAGGATCGATACGGCGAGCCGGAAGCGATAGTTCCATTTTTCCCTGTTCCACCCAGGATTTGAGTGTTCGCGCAACTTCTCTTGCTTTCCGGAAACTTGAGAGGGATGATGTCCTGACCTCCTCTTCTCCCAGCATAATAGTCCCGCTCCGGAGTTCTGCATAATTCACTTTCCGGATAGTCGGCCTTGACCTGCTCGGAACCCCGTAATCAACGATATCCACCGAGATGTCTTCATCTCTGACTGCCGTACTTTTTACGACGTCCAGGTCAAGGACCGGGAGCGGGATGCCGAACCCGACATAGAGCGTGACGCCGTACCGGTGCATGGTCGCGGCCCGCAGGAAATCGCGGCTCATCGCTTTCATATCCCCGGTCACCATCAGGGTTCCGAACCCGCCTGCAGGGGAGTGCTGCGTTCCCTCCCCGATAACCATGCCGTTCGCGCCGCACAGAAATGCCGGAACTCCGCTTCCGATCAACCGGAATTTCGGATCGTTCATGATCGGGTTAAGGACCCCTGCCCCTGAGTAGGTCACATTTCCGGATCCGGGCAGGAGTGCACCCATGTAGGTATTGATGGGCCGGTCTGATGTATTGGTTGCTGCATTGTATCGCTGGTAGGCGTTCCTGGGATTGCACATGACGGCCTGGTTCAGATGCTCCAGGAGAATTTCTGTGGTAATCGATCGGCGCGGGTAACAGTCGGTTCCCCTGGATGTCGCACGGAGTTCGATAGATTTTCCCGCGACGAAATCCTCCAGAACATGGGCACCGCCGTACTGCTCCCCCCGCGTTTCCGACTGCTGGGTCGCACCGATATAGGTGTCGACCGCTGCAAGGCCTCCGTAAGCCTCAACATCGTTCAGCCAGATCCGTTCCATCTTGATCGGTGGTTCGGCATGGCCGAAGTTCAGGAACGCACCTGATGAGCACATTGCCCCGAATGTTCCCGTGGTAACTACGTCAACTTCTTTGAGAGCGCCCTCAGGACCGAGATCTGCCACGATCCCCGGCATCTCCTCAGCGGTGACAACCCGGGCATTGCCATCGCGGATGCGCTGGTTGATGAGATCGATGGATTTCTCCATAGGGAATGGGTTTGGCGGTGATTGCAGATAAGATGCAGCTATTCTGAGACCGGTTGTGCGACTCCCCGCGCGATCCTTTAATGTAACGCCCGGCCAGTACCTCTCTATGGATGTGCGGGCATTTATCGATGACCTGGAACGGATAGCGCCACCCGACCTCGCAGAAGACTATGATGCAGAGCGGATAGGACTCATCGTTGAAGGAAAGCGCGAAATATCCCAGGTCTGCTGTTCACTGGATGCCACGCCGAAAGCAGTCCAGGAAGCAGTCAGGCTGAATGCGGATATGCTTGTCGTTCATCACACCCCCTTCTGGGACCCGCTTACCCGGATAACCGGATTAAAAGCGCAACTCCTGAAAAGTCTCCTCTCCTCTGACATGAACCTCTATGTCATGCATACCAATTTTGACCGGGCCCCCCAGGGTGTGAATGGGGCGCTCGCCGGGATTCTCGATCTCACGGATATCACCGGGATGTCGATGGGCCTTGTCGGATCCTGTTCGATCTCTATTGACGAGATCTCCCGGAAGCTTGGCGGAAATATCCGTATCTGGGGAAAAGGAAATTCCGTAAACCGGCTTGCGATTGTCGGGGGGAGCGGGTTTGATACGGCCCTTATCGATGAAGCGGTAGCGCTCGGTGCGGAAGCATTCCTCTCTTCTGAACTGAAACACCACGTTGCCCGCTCGTCGCCGCTTCTCTGCATTGAGGCTACCCATTATGCCCTGGAAGCTCCCGCCATGCGGATGCTCGCATTCCGGAAAGGCTGGCATTTTATCGATGACGTTCCGGTAATTCACGTTTACCCATGAGCGATCCCGAAGATACTCTTCCCGCGACCGGGTTCCTCACGGAAGATCTGCGGTCGGATATTATTTCCCGGTTTGGTGAGCGGGGTAAGAAGGCACTCCGGATACTGGATGCAGGGCACGTGGTACGGTACCGGGATTTTTTTGTTGTGCAGGGATCCGGCGGGGAATATGTTGTTGAGGAAGACTTCTGTACCTGCGGTGATTTTCTTTTCCGGAAACGCGAGTGTTCCCATATCCTTGCAGTAAAAATAGCAAGGAAAACCGGGCGATACACTGATGACGAACGGTGGTACCAGGACACGCTGCGCGAAGAGGACAGCATTTCACTCCCCAAAAAATCAGGTCATAACAAGAGCCGGACCAGGGAACTGGATACGCAGGATACAGCGGGGATTGGTGAAAAAACAAACTCTAATTAGGATTCCGACGTAAGTGATATGGTAACGCGTGGTTTTTCATGCTTGAGGAGGAATATACTCTCGATTATTTTAAATCGCAGGGAATGGTACGCAGGACCTGCAAGGCCTGCGGATCTGCGTTCTGGACCCGGGATCCCGAGCGGGATGTCTGCGGTGACGCCCCCTGCGAACCCTATAGTTTTATTGGAAAACCGATCTTCCGGAAACATTCGCTCGATGAGATGCGGGAAGCGTACCTCTCGTTTTTTGAGAGGAACGGTCACACCCGGATCGAGCGGTACCCGGTCGTAGCCCGCTGGAGAGACGATATTTATCTCACTATCGCCTCTATCGCGGACTTCCAGCCTTTCGTGACGAGCGGCGTTGTGCCGCCGCCCGCAAACCCCCTGACCATCTCCCAGCCCTGCATCCGGCTCAACGATCTGGATTCTGTCGGGCGTTCCGGGCGTCACCTCACCTGTTTCGAGATGATGGCCCACCACGCTTTCAACTCTTCAAAAGAGCAGATCTACTGGAAGGACCGGACAGTCGAACTCTGTGACGAGTTCCTCAAATCCATCGGTGCCGACCTGACCCGGGTCAGCTACAAGGAGCATCCCTGGATGGGCGGCGGGAATGCAGGACCGAGCGTTGAAGTCCTGATCGCAGGTCTCGAAGTTGCGACGCTTGTTTTCATGAGCCTCGGCAAGAAGAAAACAGAAGGTGCCGGGATTGATCTTGAAGGGACCCTGTACTACCCGATGAAGACCCAGATTGTCGATACCGGGTACGGCCTCGAACGGTTTGTCTGGGCATCAAAGGGATCCCCCACCATCTACGACGCGGTATTCCCCGAGATGGTCAGCCGGGTCATGAACTCCGCAGGGCTTGAGCACCTCCTCGACAGCAAGGAATTCGCAAAGATCCTTGCCCTGAACGCAAAGTTCGCAGGCCTCATGAACATCTCCGGGACGAACCTGTACACGCTCCGGAAGAAAGTTGCGACCGCAATCGATGTCCCTATCGAAAAACTGGACCGGATGATCACTCCTATCGAAAAGGTGTACGCGATTGTTGATCATACCCGGTGCCTTGCCTACATGCTCGGGGACTGCATCGTTCCCTCCAATGTACGGGAAGGATATCTTGCGAGGCTCGTCATCCGGAGAACGCTCCGCATGATGAACGAGCTGAAGATGAATGAACCCCTCGGGGGACTCATTGAAGAGCAGATGCGGATCATCGGGATGCAGAGTTTCACCCAGGATGTCGGGGTCATCCACGAGATCGTGGACCGCGAGGTAGAGAAATACGCGTCGACCCTTGAACGCGGGACCCGTATAGTCCAGAAACTCGCAAAAAACTACAAGGAAAAACGACAGCGGGTGCCGCTTGCTGAGATCATCACGCTTTATGATTCCCATGGGATCCCGCCTGAGATGGTAAAGGATGTCGCAGTTGCGGAAGGGGCGGTAGTCGAACTTCCCGACGATTTCTACTCGCTTATTGCAGACAGGCATGCTGAGGCGCAGGTCGAGGTGGAGCAGGATAAGTTCGCAAAATACCAGGACCGCATTGCGGGTCTGCCCCCCACAAAGAAACTCTACTACGAATATCCTGCGGAAATAGAGTTCGAGGCATTGGTACTCGATTATTTCGATGAGTACGTTGTCCTTGACCAGACTCTCATGTACCCCGAAGGAGGAGGTCAGCCGGCAGATACAGGTACCCTTGTCTCAACAGACAGCACGGTCCGGGTGGACAATGTTGTGAAGATCGGAGAGGTCATCCTCCACCATGTCACAGGTGGCATCCTGAACCGGGGCGAGCGCCTGAAAGGGATGGTCGATGAGGAACGCCGTTTCTCCCTGATGCGCCACCACACGGCAACCCATCTCCTTCTCAGGGCCGCAAAGGAAGTTCTTGGCGCCCACATTCACCAGGCCGGGGCCCAGAAAGGAGTGGAGAGTTCCCGGCTTGACATCCGGCATTTCAAGCATATTACCCCGGAAGAACTCCAGAAGATTGAGGTCACGGCAAACCGGATGGCGATGGGAGATCTCTCAATTGACATATCCATGGAAGAGCGAACCTCGGCGGAACAGAAATATGGTTTCGACCTGTACCAGGGTGGTGTCCCACCTGGCAGCATCATCCGTGTCGTACGGGTAGCAGGGGATATCGAGGCATGTGCTGGAACCCACTGCCAGCGCACCGGTGAAATAGGGGTCATCAAGATCATACGGATCGAACATATCCAGGACGGGATAGAAAGGATAGAGTTTGCAGCAGGGCAGGCTGCCCTTTACCATATGCAGAAGATGGAAGATCTGATTGCAGAGGCATCCGGAGTTCTGTCTGTCCAGCACGAAAACCTCCCGGCAACCGTGAACCGGTTCTTTACTGAGTGGAAAGACCAGAAAAAAGAGATCGACCGGCTGAGCCAGCGGGTTGTTGCCCTTGAACTGGAACAGGTCAAGGCTGAACTCATTGAAAATGTCCAGGTAGTCGTAAAGGAAGTCGATCTCCCGGCCCGGGAACTCGTTGCCCTTGCCCAGGGAGTAGCAAAAGAGAATGGTATTGCACTCTTTATCAGCAGGAGCGATATACGGGTCGTTGCGGGTTCCGCTGACAAACGGGTCAATGCCGGGGAAGTCGTGTGCCGTGTCTGCGAAGTTCTCGGCGGCAAAGGCGGCGGGAAACCCGGGTTCGCCCAGGGAGTCGGTCAGGACCGCGACCAGATTGATAAGGCACTGAAAGCAGGAAAAGACCGGATAATTGCGGCTCTCCATGGATGACGAAGTCCTGATTCTCCAGCCAGGCGACGAGCAGGCCCAGAAGATCGCAAAAGCGATGGGAAGCCAGACCGCCGGGGATATCCTGAAAATTCTCGGCGAAGGCGATCATTCCCTTACCGATATCACGGAAACGCTGGGCATCCCGCTCACCACCGCGAAATACCATATCGGGAACCTGCTTGATGCCGGGATTATCGAAATTGCCGAGACCAGGTACAGCGTCAAGGGACGCGAAGTCAAGATTTACCAGCTTTCCCGGAAGCTTGTCATAGTTGCACCGAAGCTGACATCTGCCCGGGAGATCCTTTTGAAATATGCATCCCTGTTCGGGATCGTTACCGTAGCGACTCTTGGTATTGCAGTCCTGGCACCCTTCATCCGCAGTTTTGGGGAACAACCCTATTATGCCCCGACGGTTTCGGCCGCTGCACCCGCAACAGGTGAAATGGCACTTAAAATGGCCCGGGATACCAACATGGTCGGGTCCGGCGTAAATGAGGCTGTTGCAGGTTTTCCGGATGCCGCAGCCCTCGCCTTTTTCTTCGGGGGATGCCTGGTCATTTTTCTCCTGCTCTGTTACGAGATCCGTCACTGGCGGAAACTAAAAAAATAGTCAGGGGATTCTCTGCTGGTAAAGATCAACCCTGAAATTCTGTTTTTAAAAAAGTCTGAAAAAGATTGAATGATTTTGGTTATTTCCTGAGTATTACTGCTGCTGATCCTGTGGCGGCAAGAGCAACAAGCACAGTCCAGACAGAAACCGGAGACTGGGTCGGGGGAGCTTCAGGTGCTGAAGTCTGGGTTGTAACCGTTGGAGTCGGGATACGTGTCGTCTTCACAACCGTGGTTGTCTGGGTCGGGATAGGAACAGTCTGCGGTGCAATCACATTGAAGACAACGGTCCCGATATCACTTCCGGAACTCCCTTTCTGATCACTGAAACTTACGTCGTATTCCCCCGCATCGGTGACGGCAACGGTCTTTGAAAATTTCCCGTCTCCGGATACTCCGCTCTTCTGGGTCTCTATCCAATCCGGTCCGAAAACAGTACCGCTCGGTCCCTGGACCTCGAGCTGGACTCCCGAATCTCCGATACCTGAGATGGTACCCTCAATTACCAGGGCATTCCCCAGTGTCTGGTTCTTGTTGGAGGAAATATAAATTTCATTCGAACGGTCCATAATCTGCGTTATAAATGATGTAATCGAACCAGTTCTTAGATCGGTATTCGTCATGGTCTTGAGCCGGGCCTCAACCTTGTACTGCCCGCCTTTGAGCCCGGTGGTGCTGAAAATTACCGTGTAATTCGCCTTATTGTCCTGTATCACGATATTCCGGGTATCTACCAGGGTGGAAGTATACTGGGACTGGTAAAAAACGACATCGATAGAAGTCCCTGTCGGGAGATCGCTCGTCAGGTTTATAATGATAGGCCTGCCGACCTGTACTGAGGTCGGCCCTGCAATATTCAGACCATAGGCTGATACTGCGGATACCAGCGTGAGGAAGAGTATGGTCGCGAGGAAGATCCGCTTCATGATAAAAAGTTGTTCGTCAGGGTTTTAAGTGTTTCCGGTTGGGGTGCAATGACAACCGGGTGGGGATCCGGGCAATTCAGATCATTCCGATGAAATTTTCCAGGAGCCTGAGGCCTACCGCGCCGCTCTTCTCCGGGTGAAACTGCGTCCCATACACATTCCCGGACCGGATTGTGGAAGCAAAGGGCAGGATGTACCGGGTCGTGGTCAAAAGCGTGGCGGGATCCGGGGGCGCGTAGTAGGAATGGACAAAGTACACATATTCCTCCTCAGCAAACCCTGCAAAGAGCGGATCATCAGGATCCTCAAGAACAATCGTGTTCCATCCCATATGCGGGACTTTCATACCTGCTTCGCAGGGAAACCGTTTCACTGTTCCGGGCGCAAGGCCGAGTCCTGCATGAACACCGTGCTCCTCGCTGGATTCAAAGAGCATCTGCATCCCAAGGCAGATCCCGAGAACCGGTTTCTCGTTTGCACAGGTTTTGATGATCTCACAGAGAGGCCCCAGCTGCTCCATCCCCTCCCGGAATGCACCCACTCCGGGAAGGACAACCCCGTCACTTGCAGCAATAGTCTCCGGATCTGATGTAATGACCGGGTTTCCTCCGGCCCGTTCCAGGCCTTTTGAGACACTTCTCAGGTTCCCGAGCCCGTAATCAACAATTGCTATCGACTTCATCGGTCCTGCCCTCCCGCAACCGCCAGCGCATCATCGTCACCCAGTCGTCCGGAAGGCTGTGGTCCTGTTGCCAGGTGACGAGATGCTTTTCCCATCCGTTCCAGAGTTCCGGATATTCTTCCCGGATGTACCGTATCAATGCAATGTCGCTCGAAGGACACATAAAGCACCCGATACGATCCAGCCTGCGTTCGTACAGGACATTATACGGGGCTTTTTCCCGGAAGATGTAAAGCCAGACGTGGAGTGCGCTCCAGTGATGGATTGGGGCAGCTGCTACCTGGTTCGGGACTTTCGGGTTCTTCCAGACACGGCCGCTCATCATCCGCTTCAGGGATTCGTATTTCCGCTGCCCGATATACGAGAGACATTCTCCCCATGCTCCGGTTATCGCATGGGATACCGGCGTCAGTTTGCAGACCTGGCAGCACCAGCGTGCGTTCACTGCAGGTGGGCCCTGGTGGGAATAGGCTTTCCAGAATGCTTCCTCCCCGCTTCCCCGGATCACCGGAAGTCCGTATTTTTCTGAGACAATGGTAACGTTTTCATAGGTTTCCGGGAATTCCAGGCCGGTATCTGCAAAGAGGAGGGGGTGGGGACCGATAGCTTTCATGACAACAAGAAGTGTTGCGAGGCTGTCTTTCCCGCCGGAGTACGAGATTGTCTTCTGGAGCTCATGCTTCTCTGCGACTTCCCGGACGAAATGAACCGCCGCAGCTTCGGTCTGTTCAATCACCTCCCGGTTTGCCTGGACTGCATCATCCCAGGTTGCTGGCCCGGGGACTGGTTGCGAGAGGATATTCTTACGGGTCCGTACGATCGATCCGCGTTCCATCTCACGGGCGGCAGCAGCGGAGACTTTTGCTCTTCCGACACCCACACAGGTCCCCTCCCGGGTCAGGATAAAGACCTCGTCGCCTTCCTGCACGGAATCTTCTATTTCCACGAGGCCCGGTGCAAGGACAGATGCCCCTTCCCGGATGAAGGAAACTGCACCATCGTCAACGACGACATACCTCCGGATGGGTTTCAGGAACGCTGCGGCCTCAGGTCTTGGGATTGGCTCCCAGGCATCCTTTTCGGGAAGGTACCGGATGGAGCCGACAACTGCTCCGCCAATAACGATCTCGTCCATCCGGTCCAGGTCAGGGACCTTGTTCAGGAGTGCCAGGTGGCCAGGCGGGATGATCGGGACACCGAAATGCTCGGTAAAAATAGCATTGACAAGATCGATATCAGCAGGGAATGCCGGCCTGGCATCACCGGGCGGCGTGACCGGAACTTCCCGGGTGAGCGTTCCACAGGCGCATTTCTTTGCAAGGCCCGGTGTGTGGCAGGCATCGCACCATCGCAGGTTGACTTTTCCCGGAAATGAGGAACGCATTCGGGAACACGTTTGGTGGCGAAGGATAAAAATATGAATCATGAGGGACAGGCAGGAGCGTCCGGAAGACCGGCAACCCGGATTCCAATTTAAAATCAAGTACCCCGGATCCTGGATAGGATCTGATATATCAGAAAATCTTGGAAATCAGGAAAGGGATGCTGCCAGGACACCCCGTTTTCCGAACATTCGCCTTCTTCCATCGTTCCTGATGTCAATGTCACAAAGTATATATTTCGCATTGGATGATAGTCACGTGATTATTTTCTGAAGGCATTTGAAATGCCACCTGATATCGGCAGGATTGTCTCTGCATTGAAGGACCAGGCGGTGGGCAGGTGCAGGGAACGCCTCGAACATGCAGCCGGGAGAACGAAAGCTATTATCGGGAACGGGATTCCCGCGAAGACCATTGACAAATTACCCTCTGAACCTGAGGAACACGGGGTTACGAGCCTGCTGAAACGGAAACATGGATTATGAGGAGGTACTATGGAGGAAGAACGAACCCTGCTCCAGCAAATCCGGGATAAGGAACGGGAACTGGGCAATGAAATGGACCGTCTCCGAAAGGAATCGGAAGCTGGTATCGCCGCTGCCCGTGCTGAGGCAGACCATGTCCTGAAGCAGGCAGAAGAGGAAGGCCGGAGAATCGCGGATTCCCATATCCGGAAAGCGAGAGAATCTACGGACGCCGAGATAAAAGCTCTTGCATTCCAGGAATCGGCCCTGATGGAAACCCTGCGGGCACAGGGAGAACGCAATATTCCCGCAGCTGCTGAGAGAATAGCAAAATTCGTGACCTCCCGGGACAGGTAGCCGGGGAAATTGTACAGGTCTGGCAATGCTCCAGAAGATGAAACGGATACGCGTAATCGGACCGAGAGATGATTTCGCGCTAGCTGTGGATCTTCTCTACCAGGAGGGAACGATCCACCTGGAAAATGTTTCATCGCACGTTTCATCAGAAGATCTTCCGCTCCGCAGCGTGGATCTGGGATCGTCCGGGGATGTCCCGGAGATCCTGAGCCGGATCAAGGTATTATCTGCAGCACTCCCCCGGATCATGGAAGACCGGGAAAAACAGGAACAACTGCTTCGGGATCTTGCGGGTGCGAACCTGGATATTATTCTGGCACGCTCCCGGCAGCTGATCGAAACCCTTGAAGAGACCACAAAACGCCTGTCCTCACGCAAGAGCGACCTCTCCCTCTCGATAACTGCCCTGAACCGGTACGAGAAGGTGATCAATACCCTCTCGCCTCTCGAGCGGGAACTCCCCCTGCTCAGCGGATTTGAGGTAACGATACTCATTATCCAGAAAGAGTTCGAGGAAGTCCTGGGAATAATCCGTGGAGAACTCGAACGGATTACCCGGAACCGGTTCGAGATGAACCACATCGCAATCGACGAGCAGACAATTGCAGCTGTCCTCGTTTTCGGGAAACAGTACTCCGACGAGATCCATTCCTTCATCTTCTCGGTAAATGTCAATGAGCTCCGGCTCCCCCCGGATTACCTGGGAAAACCGTTCCATGAAATGCTCACGACAATCGCAAAGAACCGTCTCCTTGCAGAAGAGGAGATTGGGGAAATCGATCGGGAACTGGACAGCCTTTCCGTATCCTGGTACCAGGAATTATCTGTCATACAATCTGTCCTGGAAGACCGGAACAGGGAGATCCAGGCCTACGCAAATTTCGGGGAATCTGCCTACACGTTTGTGATCCAGGGCTGGGTCCCGAAAAAATCCCTGAAGAAGATGCAGGCTCAGCTTGACCGGGAGTTCGGCGGCCGGGTAATCCTCCAGGTGATTGCGGTTCCCGTGGAGGATTTGGATTCCATCCCCACCCTGTACGACAATCCCCGGTTTGTAAAACCGTTTGAATTCTTCATGCGGCTCGTCTCTCCCCCGGCATACCGCGAAATCGATCCCTGCCCGATCCTCGCGGTTTTCTTCCCGTTCTTTTTCGGGATCATGGTAGGCGATGTCGGGTACGGTCTCGTCATCCTCTGCTTTGCCCTTCTCATGCGGCACCATTTTGCGCAGCGCGACTGGCTGGTCCAGTTGATGAATATCATGATTATCTCCTCGATTCCCGCAATCCTGTTCGGGTTCCTGTTCGGGGAATTTTTCGGGGATTTCGGGGAGATGACAGGCATCATGCATCCGGTCCAGTTCCTTGGCATCACCTGGAACCGGGTCGAGGCCATGATACCCCTCCTGATCCTCACCATCGCGATCGGGGTTGTGCATGTTGCGACAGGGCTCGTCCTGGGTATCATCAATGCCGCGGAGCGAAAGAACCGGAAGCATATCCTGGAAAAGACCGGGATGCTCCTTGTGATCATCGGGCTCATCCTTCTTGTTGCGATATTCGCAGAACTCCTACCGGGAACCACGATCTACATGGGAATCGGGCTCATCCTTCTCGCCCTGCCGCTCATCCTGTACGGGGCGGGGGTTCTTGGAACCATCGAGATCATGGGGACCGTGGGAAACATCCTTTCGTACGCGAGGCTGATGGCGATAGGGATGGCATCTGTTATCCTTGCGATGGTCGCAAACCGTCTCGGGGGATCGTTCGATGTCCTTGCGGTAGGAATCACGGTTGCCGTCCTCCTCCATGCCCTGAATATCCTTCTTGCCATGTTCAGCCCCTCCCTCCATTCCATCCGTCTGCATCTCGTGGAATTTTACTCAAAATTCTATTCCGGGGGAGGGCTTGCGTATAAGCCGTTCCGGCGGCCGGAACCGGAAATCCCAAACGAAAAATCCACGTAACGTTGCCCGGGTGAACCTGCGGAAAGAATCGCCAGTGAATATACGAAATCCGGCCGCTTCGTCTCTCATGCAGCCTGTTTCTGCCGCTGCTTCTTTTTCTTCCGGTCCAGTATCCGCTTCATCTTTTTGAGCCGGAAGATATCTTCCCGTTCCCGCTCCTCGATTGCCATCCGGATGTACCTGGCCTGATGCTTCAGTTCGGGAATGAGGATCTGTTCAAGAGCATTCACCCTGCGTCGGGTCATCTGGATCTCGGCCCCGAGTCTCCGCATGGCAGTCTCGGTCTCGGCAAGTTCGATCAGGAGATCGAGTTCCGCCTCGAACCGCTCGGCAGTCTCATCAATCCGTCCGCTTGTCCCGACAAGGGAATACCCCCGCTCAAGAATACTCCGGGAGACCCGTTTCTTCCGGATGACGGGAACCGGGACTCCCATGATATTTTTTCCCCGGATATCGAGATCGATCACCCGACGGGTTGCAAACGATGCGGATTTGAGGGTGACCGGGTCGTCAACAGCCTGCGCAAGGAGAAGGGCATGGTCTGCTGCATTTGCGACCTGCTCCAGTTTCTCCCGGGAACCGGAGACCGAATTTAAGATCTGGAAGAACTCCCGGATGAGCGCATCCATCTTCTCCCGCAGGAGGTCCCGGCCCTGCTCCGCGAGACGGATCTGCGCATTTTTCTTCATCAGCTCCATACGGGTCGGCTTCACCTGCTCCATGATTCATCCCCCCCTTAAGATTCCCCTTTCTTTTCGGGATGGTACTTCGCAATATACTCCGGCTTGATCCGTTTCAGTTCCTCTTCCGGCAGCATCGCGAAGAGATCCCAGGCAATCGAAAGTGTCCTTTCGATGGACCGGTCCTCGTCCCCCTGGCTGATGAAACTCTTCTCGGTCAGATCTGCAAATTTCAGGTATTTCCTGTCTGTCTCGGTGAGCGCTTCCTCTCCGACAATCGCAACCAGTTTTCGGAGGTCCCGGCCGTACGCATAGGAAGCATACAGCTGGTCTGCGACATTCCGGTGATCTTCCCGGGTCTTTCCCGGGCCGATACCCAGGTTCATGAGACGGGATAGGCAGGGCAGGCAGTCGATGGGCGGGTCTGCACCCCGGCGGAAGAGATCCCGGGAGAGGACGATCTGGCCCTCCGTTATATACCCGGTGAGATCCGGGACCGGGTGGGTGATATCGTCATCCGGCATCGTGAGGATCGGGATCTGGGTGATGGACCCGGGCGTTCCCTTGATCCGTCCTGCCCGTTCATAGAGGGAAGCGAGATCGGTATACATATACCCCGGGTAACCCCTCCGGCCCGGAACCTCCTCGCGGGCGGTCGAGATCTCCCGCAGAGCCTCGCAATAATTGATCATGTCAGTCAGGATCACGAGGACGTGGAGATGGTGGGTGTACGCGAGGAACTCTGCTGTTGTCAGGGCGCACCGGGGCGTTGCTATCCGCTCGATGGTCGGGTCGTCGGCAAGGTTCATGAAAACGACCACCCGTTCAAGGGCGCCGGTCCGCTCGAACTCGCGCATGAAGAATGAGGCCTCCTTGTACGTGATCCCCATCGCGACAAAGACCACGGCGAAGCGTTCGCCTTCCCCGACAACTTTTGCCTGCCGTGCGATCTGCGCAGCAAGTTTGTTTGCCGGAAGGCCGGAGCCCGAGAAGATCGGGAGTTTCTGTCCCCGGACAAGCGTGTTCAGGCCGTCAATCGCCGACATCCCGGTCTCTATAAAATCCGACGGCTTGTCCCGGGCTGCAGGATTGATCGGCATTCCAGCGATATCGAGCCGGGCTTCAGGAATCAGTTCCGGTCCCCCGTCCCGGGGAAGACCCACCCCGTTAAAGACCCTGCCCAGCATGTCCGGCGAGAGATCGATTCTCGCAGGTTCCCCGGTAAACCTGACCCGCGTTTTGAGATTGTCTACGCCGCTCGTCCCTTCGAATACCTGGACCACGGCAAGATCTTCAGAGATGTCGAGGACTTCACCGGTCCGCTCTTCTCCGCCCGGCAGGAAGATCCTGACGATCTCACCAAATGCCGCTCCCCGTACGTTCCTGACAAAGATCAGGGGGCCGGAAACGTAATCGACTGTCCGGTACTCCCTTGTTACCAGGGATACCGTCATACGGTTGCCTCCCGGGTACCAAACCCTGCGTCAATTTCCCGGATGAGGTCGCGGACTCCCTGGGCATCCGGGAGATCTTTCATTCTGCCAATTTTTGGTTTTACCGGAAGGCCCAGTATCTGCCGGAGCGGAATTCCCCTGCCCATCGCTTCTCCCGCACGGTCATGGAACGTGAGGATCGCGAGGAGCATCAGGTATTGTTTCTCCATCGGGCAGAATGCGTCAGTATCGCTGTACGCGCTCTGCTGGAGGAAATCCTCCCGGATCATCCGGGTGATTTCGAGGATCATCTTCTCATTCTCCGGGAGGGCGTCGGGTCCGACCAGCTGGACTATCTCCTGGAGTTCGACCTCTTTCTGGAGGAGATACATCGTTTTGTCCCGGAGGTTTCTCCACTCCGGGGAGACTGTGCTTTTGTACCAGTCTTCGATACTATCGATGTACAGCGAGTAACTCTTGATCCAGTTTACGGAAGGGAAATGTCTTCGGTACGCAAGCTGCGTGTCAAGCGCCCAGAACGTCCCGACCACCCGGAGCGTGTTCTGGGTGATGGGTTCCGAGAAATCCCCCCCGGGTGGAGATACTGCGCCGACAACCGTGACCGACCCGATCCGGTCACCTGAACCCAGCGTCTGGACCCGGCCTGCACGTTCGTAAAATGCCGAGAGCCGGGTTGCAAGGTACGCCGGGTATCCCTCTTCCCCGGGCATCTCCTCAAGACGGCCCGAAACTTCGCGGAGAGCTTCCCCCCAGCGGGATGTCGAGTCTGCCATCAGGGCGACGTCGTACCCCATGTCCCGGAAATATTCTGCGATGGTGATTCCGGTGTACACGGACGCTTCGCGGGCCGCCACCGGCATGTTCGAAGTATTTGCGATGAGAATCGTGCGCTCGATGAGGGGAGTTTTCGTTCTCGGGTCCACGAGCTCGGGAAATTCCGAGAGGACATCGGTCATCTCGTTCCCCCGCTCCCCGCAGCCGATGTACACCACGATCTGCGTGTCCGACCACTTGGCAAGTGTCTGCTCGGAAACGGTCTTTCCCGTGCCGAATCCCCCGGGGATCATGGCGGTCCCTCCCTTGCAGACCGGGAAGAGGCAGTCAAAGACCCGCTGGCCGGTAATGAGGGGGAGTTCGGGATCGAGTTTTTTTGTGTACGGCCTGCCCCGCCGTACCGGCCAGTGCTGCATCATGGAGATGACCGCCCCGGAGTCCAGCGTGCAGACCGGCTCATCCACGGTGAACGAGCCGGACCGGATTTCCCTGACTGTTCCGGTGACATCGGGCGGGACAAGGATCCGGTGCTCAACATGGAATTCGGGCACCGTACCAATGACATCCCCTCCGGAAACCCGGTCTCCCGCTTTTACTTTCTGAGTAAACTCCCACTTTTTTGTGCGGGCGAGTCCCGGAACCGAGATTCCCCGCGAAATAAAATTCCCGCTTTTTTCGAGGAGTGCGGGGAGCGGGCGCTGGATGCCGTCATAGATTGAAGTGAGAAGACCGGGTCCCAGTTCCACGCTGAGGGGAATTTCCGTGTTCTCCACCCGTTCCCCTACGGTGAGACCGGTCGTGTTTTCATAGACCTGGATGACCGCTTCATCCCCTTCAAGACGGATGATCTCGCCCCGGAGCGCTTCCGCACCGACTTTCACGACATCATACATCTTCGACCCTTTCATCCTGCGGGCAAGGATAACGGGTCCGGAAATCCGTGAAATTACCCCTTCGATCATGACGTTCACTTCCTCAAAACAATGTTATAGCCGATTGCTTTTCTCAGCAGCCGCTCGATGTACCCGTGCCGGTCCGTCTCCTTTGCCTTCGACGGGATGGGGATAATGATCGGACGGTGCATCTTTTCTATACGGTCCATCAGTTTCTCGTCAAGGGAGAGGAGATAATCCTCGTTGACCGCAACGATCCCGATGTCGTCGCGGGAAATGAGGGTGGGAATGATTGTCCCGGCCTCCGGAATTCCTGCGGCCTCCATGACATCGACCCCGGCAAGACGGAATCCCGACGCCCGGTCCGTATCGGTAACGACCACGAATTTATACATACGTCAGTTCCCCCCTGACCTCGTCTTCGCGGAGATCGGAAATCTTTGATCTCGCAATAATGCGCAGGTTGGTGACTTCGTTGAATTTCGCCCAGAAATAACCGACAACCGGGGCTATCCCCAGGGGATCACCATAAAAGGCATGGACTCCTTTCCTGATGAGAAACCGTTCCAGTTCCTTTTCATACGGCGAGATCTTCCCGTCCGGTTCATCACGGTCCGGGACCGGTCCGGGAAGCCGGTACGGGGTCTGTTCCAGTTCCCGGAGGATCTCCCCGGGAGATCCCGCACTCATAAAAGCAAGGAGTTTCTTCTCATCGAACACTTTTCCCCCGGGAAGAAAAAACCGCTGTGCATCTTCCGGCCGCACCTTGTCCCGTACAAGACGCAGTATGGTCTTGATGTTGGTCACATCGATCTCGGCCGTCAGGAGATTCCGTACGAGCGTGCTGTTCGGAGATTTCCGGTCGAGGGAAGCGAGCGCCTGTTCATAGTAGAACCGGTCCAGGGCGCACTCGAGGATGGCGAGGTCTTCTTCCTCCAGGTATGTTCCAAGGTTCCGGGTCAGGGGCCGTGCGTACGGGATATCCCAGGTCGCGAGCATATCGATTACTGCCCGGACATCCGGCTGCCGGATCACTTCCGCGAGTGTAACCTCGTCAAGTTCTCCTGCGGGGACGAGACATTCGGCGATCTCCTCGTTTGTGACATGGATCTTTTTTCCCCGGAGTATGGTCTTGATATTCTGGACATCCCAACGGCTGAGAAAAACATGGACGTATCTTTCCGCATCCGTCTCCCGGACAAACCCGAGAATCTTCCGGAACGTGCGGGCAAAATTTTTCCTGAGCGCTGCGTCTACGGATGCAACTCCCGAATACCGGGCCTGCGCTTCAAGAATCTCTGTGGCGTAGGGTGTTTTTTCGAGATCCCGGATCAGGGAATCGATGTCCGGCTGGAAAAGCAGGGAATCAAGGGTCTTCCGGTCAAGGAGCCGGCTCTTCATGCCCCGCACGCGGGCGTTTATGTACCCATAGTCAGCTTTCCCTGCCATACAAGGTGGAAAATATCTCGATCTTATGCGTGTGCCGGGTCTTTGCGAGGCGCGACTCCAGGGTGTTGAGGATGGAGATTGTTCCATCGGGAGTACTCAAAGCAAGTCCTCCGGAGCTGGTGAGATCCGGGACAATCTCTCCTGACAGTCCCAGGTCCTGCATAGATTTCCTGGCGAGATTTTCATCCCGGGGATCGATATGGAAGATTATTTTCTCTCCGGAGAATATCCGGGCAGCCTCGTCCATCAGCGACCGGAATATCTCCGGGTATCCTGCTTCTTCCCGCAGCCCGGCAAGGATAGAACCGGCCCTGGTGAATGCCTGGGTATAGATAGTATTTTTGAGCCCGGTAAGGCGGGAGCGGTTTTCCTTCTTTGCTGCATAAAGCCTGCGGTTCCGTTCCGAAAGGGCAGTTTTTTTCCCTTCCTCCAGAAGACGTTTTTTCAATGTTTCCACCCGCAGGGATGTATCGTTCCTGATACCCGAGATTACGTTTTCTGTTGTTGTCCGGATCTCCTGCCGTGTTGATTGTGCGGTTTCCTCGACAGATTTCATCAGGTTTTCATACGCCATATCCTACCTCACGGTTCTCTGGTGCGAGCGCCCCGCAACAATAGCCGGGGCCGCGTGCATATCAGCCCCGGAATGTCGCAGCCTGGAAGAACATGCAGTCCGGGTTCTGTTTTGTCCGGTGCCTGCTCTTCTTACTTGACCATCAGGATGATCATGGATGCAACTACGAAACCCAGGATAACCAGGGTCTCGGGAATTGCTTCAAGAATGATGATGGACCCGGTTGTCTCAGGCCGCTCGGCGATTGCCCCGGCTCCCGCAGACCCGATTCGCGATTGCGCAAGACCTGTTCCAATCGCCCCGGCCCCGAAAGCGATTGCTGCGCCGACAGGAATTTCCCAACTTGTCATACGGTGTACCTCCCTCGCTAGCTAGCCAATACAATAGTAAAACTATAATAATATTCTCAGGCCGTCAGAGATAGACGCGGGAGTCGGGATACATTGAAATGATCCTGCCGGCACAGGTATTCCCTGTTGCACTGGGTCATGATGTGGCGTGCTGCATAATCCGCTCGAACTTTGCTACAAATTCCCGGTCGATCCGGATTCCCCCGAGTGCATCCTTTCCCATCGGGATGAGCGCGCGAACATCCGAAAGGGTGAGCGAAGAAAAGATGTACGCTCCCCATACGTCCCTGCCCGTGACACCCCACATCTCCCTGAGAATGTGCGCGAGGGCAGCAATGTCGTCCGTTGTCAGGGATTCCCATGACTGCCCCAGATTATTCCTGATAGAATCGAGGGCCGCCTCTGCAGCCTTCTCCTTCTTCAACTGGAATACCCGTCTCCCCAGGTCATCACGCGATACTTCCGGCATCACTTCACCTTTCCCTGAGGGAGGATACCGGAGGCCGGGATAAATAGTTTCCCGGAGGTGGGGTTGCCCGGGTTATTCTGTAAGAAAAATGTTCCCTATTTCTATATTGCCACAAAATATTTGAACCCGGAAATGAATCGGTCAACTGTCCAACAAAGGGAGGTTGTACGTTGGGGGGAGAATTATGCCGGATGTTACAAAAACGGAGATTGGAAGGCGGATGTACCAGCTCCACAAGGACAAGAATGTGGAGAAGGCGGTTGAGAAGATTCGCGGATCCCTGGGGGGAGACTGGAAATCGTTCTCAGATGAGGATATCGAGACGCTGAAGATTGTGCTTGCCGAAATCTGGGTGAATACGGAGCAGGTGAAATGGGACAAGATCCCGTTCGGGCGCATCACCCGTGATCAGGTCAGGATGATCCTGTCTTCAGGAAAATTGGCGCCTGAAATGCCTGCGGAACACAAAAATTCCGTGGATAAACTCAAAGTAATGCTTTCCAGGATGAGCTGAGTGCACCCTTTTTCCGGATGGAAGTGCGTGGTGTATCTGCAGGATTTCCCTGGAAATCTATAGATAACTGAATGCCGAATTTTTTTTTTGGATTTTTCCGGAAGCGTTTCCTGTAAAAATATTTCCGGACGACCGATCATTTTTCCGGCCGGATTTTTTCGTGAAAAAAAATTTCAGACTGGACACCAAGAAAAAAATTTCCCGGATGGCTTTAAAAAATTTTAAGTGTGAACCCGGTCAGATTTTCCCCGTATGATATTTTATTTTGCGGACCGGCGGAGGAACGAGCATGGCCGCAGTTCCTTGCAGTGATCCGCTGATAATTCCGGGGCACTGGTAGCCCGGATCCCCTCCATCAGGATCTCCCGGTTTCTCCTGAAAAACCGTATCTTTTCCCACTCAAAATAAGCCCAAATTGAGCCCGGATTCCCGGTTTTTCCGGATTTTCATGTGTCGGATCCCGAATTATTTTACAAGCCGGAATTTCCCCTGATTTAATCCGGATTTAAGGCAATCCGGGGCAGGAAATCGCCTATTTTCCGGCCGAAACAGAGGCCCCTTCCCGCCACTCATTTTTGAGATCGACCTCCCGTACCTCCCAACCCCTCAAATCGCGTTTACGGGGTTCATATGTTCATA
>JBDKRP010000133.1:0-10819 GCA_039683275.1 Methanoregulaceae archaeon
CCCCGGAGCTCCCACCAGTAGTATTTCGCACCCGGCCGGAGGTCCCGGGTGTCCCGCTTCACCCGGAACCCTGCGGCGGTCAGGTCCTTCTCCAGCTTCTCGGACGCAGCGAGGACATCGTCGTGCCGCTTCCCTATCGTGATCGGGACGATGACCACCTGGGTCGGGGCGACAAGCGGCGGGAGGATGAGTCCCTTGTCGTCGCCATGCATGCTGAGAAGTGCTGCAATCGAACGTTCCGAGATCCCATAACAGGTCTGGTTTGCGAGCTGCTGGTTTCCGTCCTTGTCCTCGAACTGGATGCTGAATGTTTTCGAGAAGTGCGTCCCGAGGTGGTGGACTGTCCCGATCTGGAGCGTCTTGCCGTTCGGCATGATGGCATCCATCGCCATCGTGTAGTCCGCGCCCGGGAACTTGTCCCAGTCAGGACGCTTGGAGATGACTAAGGGGATGCAGAGCCCTTCGTAGAACTCCCGGCTGAGCGCGAGCTCGTACTCGACCTGGGCTTCCGCCTCATCCCAGGTTGCATGGACCGTGTGGGACTCCATGAAGGACGTGATCTCCCTTAGCCGGATCAGGGGTCGGGTCTGCTTGGTCTCGTACCGGAACGTGTTCACGACCTGGTAGTACTTCATCGGCAGATCCGCATGGGACCGGAGCCAGAGGGCATACATCGGGTAAATCGCGGTCTCACTGGTCGGACGGAGGGCGAGTTTCACGTCAAGAGGGGTCGTGCCCCCGTGCGTGACCCAGTAGACCTCGTCCTCGAACCCCTTGATGTGCTCCGCCTCTTTCATGAATTCCTGTTCAGGAATAAGGAGGGGAAAGAGCGTCTCCTCGTGGTCACGGTCAAGAAGATCCCGGAGCCGCTGGTACACGTGCTTCCGGATCGCAAACCCGTACGGGTACCACACGTACAGCCCTTTCACCGGGTAGCGGACATCCATAATCTCCGCTTTCCAGAGAAGATCGTTGTACCATGCGCTGAAATCGTCGCCCTTGGGGGGAAGTGCTCCCGTATCCTGTTCCATGTGACTCTGGCCCTCGCAAAAACCGGGAAACGGCAAATCCCGCACGAAAAACCGTCGGAGCGTGCCGTCCCGCTAAACCACCATCTGTATGATCTGGGGCGTAATAAAAGCCTCGACACACGCGGCGATGGCGACCAGGGGAACGACGTAAATCAGGAATTTCTTCGCGAGCGCCTGCATCACGGTTGCAGAATCCGTGTCGGGAACAGAATGATATTCGTTGAGCAGCGTCTGGGCCAGGACAATCCCAAGCCCCGCCGAGATAAGGAACGACGGGATCTCGAATATCCCGTGCGGGAGGATGGCTGCCAGCATGAAGGGGACGCTCTTCGTCCTGCTCACGAGTTCCATGATAATTCCGATGGCAATCCCGTTCAGGCCCAGGATGAAGAGGGTTACGATCCCAAGGGACGCCCCGCCGACAAAGAGAATGACGCAGACCTCAAGGTTGTTCAGGAAGAGTTTCCCGGCAAGGATGAACGGGTCCGTGTCCATAATCTCGGACGCCACCTGGTCCTTGAAGAGCGTCAGGACCTTTTCCCCGACCCCGGGGTTTGCCATCCCGGTCGTCCAGCCCAGGGTGAACGTCACCGCAAAGAGAAGGGCTGCTATAAGGATTGTCCCGGCAATGGCCCGCCCGGAAAGATCAGACATAGAGAATCATCCTGACCATGTCCCGGATACCCGGGGCAAGGCCTACCACGATCATCGCAAGGATAATGATATGCCAGAGTGCCTGGGGGGCTTCCTTCCGGTACGTCTGGAGAACCCAGATCGCCGGGAAGAGGACAACGAGTTTTAAGGGGAACATCACGAATGCGGTCCCGGTCCATTCAATAAGGGCTCCGCCGACAACATGCTGCTCGTAGTAGTGCAGGGGATGGAGATCGATCCCGTAGCTGGTTGCACTCGCATCCAGCAGTTGCCCGAATATGAGGATCTTGTAGAGAGGATCGTTTACGTACTCCCACTTCAGGATGTACCGCATGAACGCCCAGAGTAGGAATGCGGTCGCGCACGCAAGCGCCATGATGCTCGCAAAAACGATGAGAGCCAGGTGGCCATGGGTCAGGCCGAACCAGCAGAGGAAGATAACGACACAGACGGAAGCGGCCGTTCCCGCCCCCGCGTACCAGTGCAGGTAATTTTTGATTACTTCTCGTCTCTGGAGTTCCCAGGTGATACAGAGGATCGCTGCAGTAAAGACGAAGATAACGCAGTAGATCAGGGGCGTCGTGAGGAGGAACTGCCAGTCGGAGGTTATGACCCCGGTATCCTGCACGACCCGGAGGACGCCCCCGAGGACCACGAACGGGATGGTCGCAAGGACGAATTTCCCGTCAACCGTCATGCCGGTCTTTTTCAGCCAGCGGTAGAGTAAAAAGACGACGACAATAAAAAGTGCGGCGTAGGTAATGGTCTCGACGGGATTGTAAGGTTCATTGTAACGTACGGGATCAATGTAATATTTGTAGAGGAACTCCTCAATCATTACTGATCAAATGAGTCCGGACGGTATAAAATTACTTAAAAACAAGGTCTTCGACAAGTCCAAGTGGATGCAGCTGCCACGGGACGTCGTGATCGGGCACGATGCCCTCCAGCAGATCCCCCGGGTCTGCGAAGACCTCCGTCTCGGCCGTTCCGTACTCGTTATCACCGGCAAAAACACGAAAGATCTTGCAGGAGGCCAGGTAGGGGATCTCCTCGCAGAAGGGTACTCGGCGTCGATTCACACGACGGCAGAGATCAGCCCCGAATCGGTAGCGGCAGCAGAGAAAGCGGCAAAGGGCGCGGATTTCCTGGTGGGTGTGGGTGGGGGTCGGGTCATCGATACCGCAAAAATAGCCTCGTTCAACCTGGACCTCCCGTTTATCAGCGTCCCGACTGCAGCATCCCACGACGGGATAGCCTCGTCACGGGCATCGGTCCCGACCGCGGAAGGGGCCGGCTCCCTCCAGGCCCAGCCGCCGCTTGCAATTGTCGCGGACACCGGAATCATCGCGGCCGCCCCGCACCGGCTCCTTGCTGCCGGGTGTGCAGATATCATCTCGAACTATACCGCCATCCTTGACTGGGAGCTCGCGAGCAGGATGCGGGGGGAGACCATGAGCGAATATGCGGTTGCCCTTTCAAAGATGACCGCCGAGATCCTGGTGAAGAACGCTGCCGTCATCAAGCCTCACCAGGAAGAGTCCGCATGGATGGTCACAAAAGCCCTGGTTTCATCCGGAGTTGCGATGAGCATCGCCGGGTCCTCGCGGCCCGCAAGCGGCGGGGAGCACAAGTTCGGCCATGCCCTCGAACGCCTTGCCCCGGGAAAAGCCCTGCATGGGGAAGCCTGCGGGATCGGGACCATCATATCGATGTACCTGCACGGCGGCGACTGGCGGGCTATCCGGTCCTCGCTGCGCCAGATAGGTGCCCCGGTCACCCCGCAGGATATCGGGATACCGGACGAGATTGCGGTGGAAGCCCTCCTCAAGGCAAAAGATATTCGTCCTGAGCGTTTTACCATATTTGATATGGGGCTCACCCGCGAATCTGCGGCAAAACTCGTGAAAATGCTCTACAGCGAATAAGATCCAGGAACGGGGAACGAAGATGGGAGACGCAAAGGCGAAGGTTACACTGATCGGAACGGATCTTGCAAAGCAGGGAATGGAATTCATCTACGAGGGTGAGGCAGAGGAGTGCAACCCCTGCAAGGTAAAAAAGGCCTGCAATAACCTGCACAAGGGCAGGAAGTACCGGATTGTCACAGTCCGGCCGACGAAACACGAATGCCCGGTCCACCTGAACGGCGCAGTTACGGTCGAGGTTGTCGAGGCCCCGGTTACCGCCCTGATCAGCTCCGAGGGTGCGATTGTGAACTCCCGGATCAAAATCGAGTTCTCCTGCAACCGGACCGAATGCCGGAGTTACGAACTCTGTCACCCGGACGGGATCATTGAAGGGGAAAAGTACGTGGTCTCCGATGTCCTCGGGAACGCCCCGGATATCTGTGAGAAGGGACGGGGCCTCAAGCTTGTCGACCTGAAACCGGTATAACGTATCCGGCTGCGAAAAGCCCTTCCTGCAATTTTCCGCTCCTTTTTCCCGGTTCTTTTCAGTATTTCCGGAACAGCGTCGGATTCTGTCGCCGTATCCCCCAGCGCCGGACCAGCACGGCTCCTGCGAGAAGGGCAATTATGCACGTGAGGACCGCGAGTCCCGCCAGGATACCGGATCCCGGTGATTCTCCTGCGGGTTGAATGGGGGGAGTTCCAGTGATAGATGCATTCGGCTGAACGGTGACGGATTGGGATATTTCTGAAGCTGCAGGGGCACTCATGGTTGCAGGAATTGTCGTGGGCATTCGGGATAGTGTCGCAGCCGATGTCGCGTTCTGGACAGGGGTGGTCGGTTCCGGAGTCACCGCCGAAGTGTTTCTCATCCCTACGGCAAATAAGGAAAAACCGGGGGTTGATGCCAGGAAATATAACCGGCCGTTCCCGCGTTTTTCGAATACGGTCGGGATATCAGTCCATTTGCCTCCGGAATAATGGAGCATTACGATCTCCTCCGGGTTACGGCCCTGCAGTTCTTTCCAGTCTTCGCGTACCGAGAATCGTATCGTCCGGGACTCGATGTTATCGGCACGTATCCAGTTCAGGGAGATATCCTGGTACCCGGCAATTTCCTGTCCGGTAATCCGGCTGGCCGGGCCGGGTGTCCCTGCCGATACCAGGCATTCGATATCCCCGGAAAATGTCGTAACCGGAAGGATTCCGACTGATTCCACCCGGACAATATCGTCTGCCGAAAGCCTGTTTCCAAACGTGAACTCAATAGTGCGCTCCGCCGGACCTGTATGCCGGACTGATGACTCAGTGGTGAACGAAGAACCGGAAGATGATGTTTCCTCTGGTATTGGTGTAGGGGTGGGAACCGGAATCGCAGAATACCAGGTCTCGTTGAAATAGTTCGTGTCGTCGGTTCCCCCGATCACCCACATCTTATTCCCGAATGGCAGGGAGGTATGATGATATCGTGCCGTGAATGCGGCAGATCGCGTGGCCTGCGTCCAGATAATCCCGTCTGAAGAATACCAGGTATCGTTCAGGACTGTGTACACAGGACCCGGTACTTCATCCTGACCCCCGATAACCCAGATCCTGCTATCCAGCACAACCGAGGAATGGTATGCCCGTGCGGAGAATGCAGCGGATGCATTGGCCCGGGTCCAGATAATTCCGTCCGTGGAATACCAGGTATCATTCAGGTATCCCTCTGGAGAGCTCCCCCCGATTACCCACATCATGTTATGATATACGGCCATGGTGTGGTAGGATCGTGCAGGAAAAGCCGGTGATGCATTGGCGAGCGTCCAGATGCTGCCATCAGAAGAGTACCAGGTATCATTGTAGGATGAAGAGGTCCCATATCCCCCGGTCAGCCAGATCCTGTTGTTAAAAACAACGCTTGCCAGGCCGGATCGTGCAGGAAACGCTGGTGATGCATTTGCCTGCGTCCAGATGTCTCCGTCAGGAGAGTACCAGGTATCATTCCTTGCATTCGAACCGTCATTTCCCGCAATGAGCCAGATCCTGTCTCCAAACACCACGGAAGCTGCCGCCATTTTTTTCTGGAACGCTGCGGATGCATTTGCCTGCGTCCAGAAAATCCCGTCGGAAGAATGCCAGGTATCTTTCAGCACACCGAGCGTGTTTGACGATCCTCCCATCACCCACATCTCGTTATTGAATACCACGGACATATGATCCATCCGTCCGGGAAACTGTGCCGATGCATTTGCAAGAGTCCAGTCGGCCCCCGTAACAGCAGCTGCCGCGCTCATTCCGCAGGAAAGGAGAATGCCGATCAAAAAAAGGCGGATCGGCCATCGGACAGATACCATGTTGAGATCACCCCGTTTGGCAGGCAATCGCGGGCAGAGCGTCTGGCAGACGCGAAAAACTCCCCGGTTCAGCCTGTCGATAGTATTGAAAAATGCCCGGCAAAAGTATTTCTTACTTGCCTTAGCGTGTTGCGTGGTCAGGAAGGTCCGGAACCCCCTCGCCTAGGTACGGGCAACCCGGGCAAGCTCGGTACCCAGTGCGGCGATCACCGTATAGTCTTCCAGTTCCTGACGCCACAGTCCCGGAATCGTGTCCAGTCCCCAGAATGCCCCTGCAAGTGCCCCGGTACAGGAGCCGACGGTATCCGCATCCCCTCCCAGGTTCACAGCACTGAGGACAGCATCTTCAAACGACCCGGCCTGCATAAAAGAGGCAAGTGCCGCATGGGTGCAGAGCAGGGCATCGAGACCGGGGACCGGCGCATGGCTTCTCCAGTCGGCAAGTGTATCGAGTATCTCATCGATCCGGCAGAACGAGAGTGCCCGGGCCAGCGCCTGCTCCCTGCTCTTCTCCCGCACCAGGGACGCGACCATCTGGTTCAGAAACGCAGAACATTCCCCTGACACCGGATCCCAGTGGGTCAGTCGGGAACAGGCAAGACTTACCTCATGCAGTTCTTCCCCTTCAAAGAGGACTCCGAGGGGCGCCCCCCGCATCACGCTCCCATTGCTCCTGCTCCCCCCGTTGTGTTCATGCACCGAGAGTACGGCCTCTTCCCGCGGAATCCCCTTCATCACGGATTCGAACACCCGGGATGAGGTCGGGCCGAAAAATGCAGGGCTCTTGCAGTATGCCCGGACGAGGCGCAGCATCATATCATCCGGGGAAAACGACCGGCACTGGACGAGCGACCTTGCGACCGCCACCGCCTGGAGCGTGTCATCGGTATACTGGCCTTTTCTCCTTCCCGGATGCAGACCTCCCGGTTCCATCCCGGTAATATACCGTCGTGGAGGAAACGATCCTTCCAGGGGCGCACCCAAAACGTCCCCAATTGCGAGCCCAGCCAGGGTTCCTGAGGAGCGGCCAAACTGCGATATAAAGATCACCAATAAGGTATATCTTGTCAGCCATAGCAGTAGTGTTTTGCGAAAGGTGATCGTGTGCAAAAGGAAGAACTGCTTCATCTCCATATGCTGATGGTACATATCAAGAAATACTACGAAGGAGTCACCCAAGAAGAGATCCCCACCGATCGTTACAAATCTCTTGAAATCTCTCCTGTCCACATCCATAAGGATAAGAAATCCCATAAGGCAGCCATTCTCACGCTGGGCGATGAGATTGTCTCCCACATCCATGAACAGAACCGGATCCATGTTACGGATTACCGCAAGGATGCGGCAAAAGCCGCGGTTCCTGCCTCCACCACCCCAACATCCTCTACAACGGCATCCGCTGAACACTAATTCTCATGGACGACCGCGAAATTCTCCGGGAGATCATCTCCCGGATCTCTTCTTTGGAGAATCCTGATTCCGGATCGCTGACTGCAATCAAGATCGCGGTCTGCCGGAAATACAGCCTCCCGAAAGTCCCCAAGAATTCTGCAATCCTGGAAGCAGCGCTTCCTGAAGAGCGGGAGCGGCTCCGGAAGATCCTTCTTGTGAAACCGACCCGGACGCTTTCGGGGGTAGCCCCGGTTGCGGTCATGACATCGCCCTGTCCCTGCCCGCATGGAAAATGCCTTCCCTGCCCGGGCGGTCCCGATCACCCGTACAAATCCCCGCAGAGTTACACGGGAGAAGAACCGGCGGCCCTCCGTGCCCGGGAACATGCATACGATCCCTGGTCCCAGGTGCAGGCCCGGCTCGCCCAGTTCGAACAGCTCGGGCACCACGTGGATAAAGTGGAACTTATCGTAATGGGCGGAACGATGACCGCCCGGCCGCACGAGTACCAGGAATGGTTTGTCGGGAACTGTATCCGGGCGATGAACGAATACCGATCCGGGGAGATCCTGCCACCCCCTTCCGATACTCTTTTTCCGATCGATTCTCTTTTCACGGAAAACGAACAGTCCCTGGTACGGTGCGTGGCCATCACGTTCGAGACCCGTCCTGACTGGTGCCGGAGGGAGCATATCCTGTCAATGCTGGATCTTGGCGTAACCAAGGTCGAACTCGGCGTCCAGCATACGGATGACGCGATCCTGGCATTCAACCGGCGGGGCTGCACAGTTGCAGATACGGTCCTTGCAAACCGGCTCCTCCGGGACGCAGGTCTCAAGGTCGGGTTCCATATGATGCCCAACATGCCGGGGAGCAGCCTTGAGAAGGACCGGGTACTCTTCCGGGATATCTTCTCGAACCCGGATTTCCTTCCCGACTTCATCAAGATCTACCCGACCCTTGTAACCCCGGGCTCCGAGATCGAGGAACTCTGGAAACGGGGAGAATACGCTCCCTACAGCGAGGATGAACTCATCGACCTCATCGCATACGGGAAATCGCTGATACCCGAGTTCACCCGCCTCCAGCGGGTCCAGCGCGACATCCCGGCAAAACTGATTGTCGCGGGCTCCCGGCACAGCAACTTCCGGCAGCTTGCCGCAAACCGTCTGAAAGCGCAGGGAAAACGCTGCCGGTGCATACGGTGCCGGGAGATTGGGAGGCTTCCCGCAGACCCCGGAGAGGCCGGGATCCAGGTTCTCTCCTATGCATGCTGCGGCGGAACCGAGCACTTCGTCTCGGCGGTATCGGACGATTCCCTGATAGGATTCTCCCGGGTACGGTTCCCTTCGGAAGTCTTCCGCCCGGAACTTGAGGATGCGGCTCTCCTGCGGGAGCTCCATGTGTACGGGAGCATCGTTCCCCTGGGAAAAGGCGCCCGGGAAGACGAGGAGTGGCAGCACCGGAGTTACGGGATACAGCTCCTCCGGAAAGCAGAAGAGATCGCCCGGGATGCCGGGTACCGGAACCTTGCCATCATGAGCGGCATCGGGGTGCGTGATTATTACCGGCGGCAGGGCTATCACCGCTCGGGGCCGTACATGGTACGGGAGATAGCATGAAGCCCGCGACGCTCGAGTTCCTCCGGCAGCGGTTTGGCGAGTACTACCGGACAAATATCCTCTCGGTGCCCCCGTCCCTCCTTGAACGGGAGTGGGGTTTTCTTTTCTTTGATCCCTCTCCCAAGATCCAGATGCGCAGGCATATCGCGTTCAGCGAAAAGGAGGAAGTCTTCAATTACCTGCGGTCGCTTGTCCCTGCCCACGTCTATTATTCGAGCGCATATTACGCGACGCCGGGAGCTCCCACCATGGCGGAAAAACACTGGACCGGGGCAGACCTGATATTCGATCTTGACGCAGACCATATCGTGCGGGGGCCGTACGGGGTGATGCTGGCCCGGGTTAAGCAGGAGACCGGAAAACTCATTGGCATGCTGACCGGGGAACTCGGGTTTGACCCGAAGGCAATCGATCTCGTCTTTTCGGGTGGCCGGGGATACCATATCCATATCCGTGACATTGCGGTCCGCGGCTGGGGCAGTGCCGAGCGGCGTGAACTCATCGATTACGTCTGCGGGATCGGGATCGACCCGACCGTGGTCCTGAAAGCTCCCGAGGGCAGGAAAGAGATGCAGGGCTGGAGAAAACGGTACGTTGCCGCCCTGGTCGGGTACCTCCGGGACATCCAGGCACTTCCTGAAGAGGAAGCAGTCCAGCGGATCAGCGATCTTGAAGGAGTCGGGAAGGAGACGGCAAAAGGGTTTGTCCGGGAAATTTCGTCCCATATCGAACTCATCGAACAGCGGCCCGATCCGGCCCTCATGAAAAACCGTGTCATCAGGGCGGCAGTAAGTGTGAAAGACGGGGACTTTGCGGCAAGGCTCCGGGAGACGGCAGCTCTTGCCGACGAACCGGTCACGACCGATATCAAGCGGCTCATACGGATGCCGACCTCCCTGCACGGGGGAAGCGGAATGAGGGTCCAGCCAATCGCGCTGTCAGCCCTGTCAGACTTCGATCCCCTTATCGATGCGGTGGTCTTCGGGGACCGGCCCGTTCGGATCGAATCGTCGATGAGTATCGACATGCCGATGCTGGGGAATTCATATCATATAGAGAAGGGCATCAATACTGTACCTGAGGCGCTTGCGGTCTTCCTCTGCTGTCGTGGGGCAGGGGAAATAGCAGGCGGATGAGATGGAACTCGAGGAACTGCGGATCATCCTGCTGAGCGAACGCGAGTCGGGCCGGCTCACCGTGATACCTCCGGATCTGTACCAGAAGGCACGGGAAAGCATCGCCAGGATGTACGCCGAGGTCTGTGCAATCGACGATCCTCTCAGCGACGATGCCCGGCGGCTCATCGAGGCAACCCAGAGCATGCGGGAAACCGTCCAGGAGATCCTCTCCACCCGGGCCCGGAAGATCGTTACCCTTGCGCTCGTCCAGCTTGAAGGGGGTTATATCGACCGGGATGAGGTGAAGCGGATGCAGGCAGAAGAAAGAGAGATGTTCGATCTCACCACCCACGCCCTTGATGAATGCCGGCGCGTGCTTCTCAAGGGAGAGCGCACGGAAATTCCGATCCCGGCACCCGGGGAGGAGGTCTCCTGCGAGGAAATAGCTTCTGCAGTGCCTGTCCCGGAACCCGCGCCGAAACAGGGCATCAGCGGCTACGATCTTGTGCGTGCCCTTGCAGATATCGAATCATTTTTAGGCATTGACGGGAGAGTGTACGATCTCCGGAAAGAGGATATCGCCCTCCTGCCGAAGCGGAACGCCGACGTTCTGGTATCCCGCAACATAGCCTTAAATATGAACTTCTTCAAATAATACTGATATTCGTTATCCAAAAAGGATGGACAGATTTTATGAAGATGCCAGCAAAATTCAAGACATACTGCCCTTTTTGCAGAAGTCACCAGGAACATGAG
>JBDKRP010000134.1:0-20719 GCA_039683275.1 Methanoregulaceae archaeon
TACGATTGATCCGGAACGGGAGAGCGAATTTACCCGGGAAGTCAGGAAGATCATCCCGGTAGTCCGAGGGGAAGCCGGATGTATCCGGTATGAATTCTTTTCCGATGCATTCCTCCCGGGAATATTCCATTTTATTGAAGTGTGGGAAAGCCAGGAACATCTCGATGATCATCTCGCCCGGCATCACATGCAGGAGTATTTTAAGAAAACTGCCGTGTGCCATTCCTCTCCTGCCGAACTCGCGCTCTACGAGGTATTTTCCTCAAGGTCGATGACAATGAATGGCTGAAGGGAATTGCCGATAGTAACACCGGTGACCTGTTCAGGACAGACAGGCATGGGGACTTCCGGAATTCTTCGAAAATGATTTTTTCCGTTCAGATGATCGTCCCTCGGTGACAGAATTGTTATTCCCTGCCCGTCCCAATGTCTCTTCATGACATCGCGGGAAAAGCCAGGGACGCACAGGCAGCACGAGGTGTTCTCGCCGGCCCGTGCCGGCCATCTCGATACCCGTTTGCGCCGGTTCATCTATCGCCCGGACCGGCTTGCAGAACGGTATGTGAAACCCGGGAACCGGGTCCTGGATTTCGGCTGCGGCCCGGGTTTCTTCACCCGTGAGTTTGCAAAACGGGTGGGCGACCGGGGCCAGGTCATAGCAGCCGACCTCCAGGAGGAGATGCTCGCCATCGTGCGGGAAAAGTCCGGGCGGGAAGGCCTGATGTCCCGGATCCGGACGCATCGGTGCGGGCCGGACACACTCGGGCTCACCCCGGAACAGGACGGGATGGCAGATGCAGCATTTGCCATCTTTGTTGTACACGAGGTCCCCGACCCGGAAAAGCTGTTCCGGGAGATCGCAGCGCTCCTTGTCCCGGGCGGACTCTTTTTCTATTCCGAACCCCCGTTCATTGTTTCGGGGCGGGAATTCCAGGACAATCTTGCCCGGGCGGAAACGGCAGGGCTCCGGCTGGCTGAACGCAGGTTCTATTTTGTGAACCGGGCTGCAGTTCTGAAGAAGGCCTGAGGGGAGGACGGATTTCCCGGTACGGCGGGCATTCCTGACAGTAAATATGGATTATCCCGCCCGTAAAAAAAAAAAGTAAAAATGCGCCGTATCCAGCGGCCGGTTTCAGAGTATTTTTTTGCCTGCGTCGGCGCCGGGCCTGACCTGATAGACATCGGAGATCTTCAGGATCACGGCTGACTTGGGAGAAAGGCCCGGCCGGAATCCCTGCATCCACGTAACGTCCTCCCGGAATACTTCATCATCGGTGTGGATAGTAACAGCGCCCTTTATCTGGAAGCCGCCTTTCTCGCCCCACCAGGACAGGGCTGCCTTTGGGTTTTCTTTCATGTTCTGAAGCGTTTTATTGAAAAACTGGTCGGAGATAAGAAGCGTTTCGTCATCGAGAAGCCTGAATGCCTTGATCGGAACGACGTTGGGTACGCTGTCCCCGGAAGATGTTGCCAGGAACACGATGCCTGCCGCTGCCAGCGACTCCCCGATATCTTCTGTCAGGTGAACCATGCTCTGTCCTCAGGGTCTAATAGTAGGTCTCCAAGGCTATTATTGATTCGCGGCTGCCGCACGGGTACTGCAGATTTCCCGGTATCTTGAGTTTTTCTGCGGGACAGCCCGTCGCAACTCTTTGGGTTTTTCCCCCTGCCCGAAGTTCCGTAAATACATCGGAACCAGTTCCGGAATGTTTATTGCAGCCGGGGATTGAATCCCTGTCCGGAGCCCGGTTTCCGGGAGCCATGGAGAGCAGGCCATGACACAGGAAGATTCGCAGATGAGCTATGAAGCGCTGAAGAAACCGAACCGGATCCTCCCGGGGGTTACCCTCAACCCGAAGATCTTGATGACGAAACTCGGGAAAGCGGAGATTGACATCACCGACAAGGATGCGCCCGTCCTGATGGGCAGTCATGGCGGCATGGGAGGGATCGACCAGTGCCGTACGACGCTCCAGTTCGCAGAAAAAGACTTCCGGCTGCTGTCGCTTTCCCGGCCGGGATATCTTGGGACTCCGCTTGAAAGCGGGAGGTCAATCGAGGAGCAGGCAGATCTCTTCGCTGCAGTCCTCGACGAGCTCGACATCGATAAAGTGGCGATGTTCGCTATCTCTGCGGGGGGACCGTATGCCTACACATTTGCCTCGCGCCACCCGGATCGCATATGGGCGCTGATTGCCGCCGATTCGGTGAGCGGGTATTACGATTTCCCGGAGACCGCCGGGCCCATTACCCAGATGATCTTCCTCTCGGACATCGGCCAGACGCTGCTCCGGAAGATGACAGAACTGGAGCCGGACGCATTCATAAAGGAGATCTTCAGGAACGAGGGGTATTTCACGAAAAAGCAGATGCAGGAGCACCTCGATTTCGTGATGAACGACCCGGATGCCCGGGAGTTCGTTATCGCATTCATGAATACGATGTATCCCTACCGGCCCCGGAAGGACGGGACCGAGAACGATATGGCGCACAGCCGGGTTCTCCATCATCTTGCCCTTGAAAATATCCGGTGCCCGACCCTGATCATCCACGGAACCCATGACTCGGATGTGAAATTTTACGACGGGGTCTATGCACATGAGCACATCCCGGGCTCGGAGAGGTTCTGGATCGAGGAAGGTTCCCATACCTCGTTCTGGCTGAACCGGCACGCAAAAGAGGCGCAGCAGTATGCGCTGGATTTCCTGCGCCGGAACAAGCCGTCATGATCCCGTACGGCGGAAGCAGGAGATCTACCGGTGCTACCTGATGGTTCTGCGCCGGAATGGTGCGGGCCGGGTTCCGGTACCCGGGGCACTCTTCCCGCACTTTTCCCGGCCGCCATGCCGGCAGCATCTGTTCCGGTTGTACGTGGATGGGACCGGCGTGACGCTGCTCCCCCCGGGTGGGGTGGATTCGCGTCCCGCCATTTACGGGGGAAAAAGGAAATTTCCCGGAAAGATCCTGCCGGGAGGTAAATTATTTTGGAAAAATTTCCGGAACCCGGAGTGACATCGGTGTCCCGATCACGATGCGACCGGGATGCTATTCGTTTCCTGGCTTAAGCCCAGGATACCTTCGGCGTTATCGAGAAGACCCTCAAGATATTTTTTTACCCACTCTTCGCCAGCGTATTCCTCAAATGGGCGGTACGATCCCTGCACCTTCCCATCCACCTTGTCAAATCGGAGTAACCCTATGGGAGATCCTCCCTTCTGCACGAGCCGGTTCAGTTCTTCCAGCGGTTGACGGCGGGAACTGAATACGAATTTTGTCTCATCCGGAAACCCGACGGCAATTGCAACAAGCCAGGCGGTTTTTGCTTCTGCGAGCATCTCCTCCAACAGATCGGAAGTTTTCCTCATTTTTGTCTCAGGTAAGGGATTACCGGTCATCGCTTAAATAATTCATTCTTTGCGAATTTTACGGATGAACACGGATCGGCAGGTGCGTTCCCCCGTGATGATCAAAGATCCTGCCCTGGCTCAGGTCAGGGCGGGCAGGGGGCGGTGTCAGCTTCCCGAATGGGTTTTATCCCAGGGTCCCCCCGGACAATACCTGGAATTCTTCCCTTCCGCAGGTGTCTGTGCCAGGGTATTTCCTATGCCGGGCCGGAATTCTTTCTGCAGGCAGTTGTTTGTGCGGGAATATCCCGGTTCCCTCAGTCATCGCCGGGATCGGGAAGCGCCGGGAAAAACCGGAGAACCCGTACGGGTATTTCCGGGGAATCCGACAAAATGGGACGAATTGATATAATTTCGTTCCCCCTTTTTAATCATGGAAAACGCGAGCATCAGCCGTCACGGGAACCAGCAGAAAGGAATCCCCTGCAAAATGGATCCCGCGGGGGAGAGAACGGGAAGATTTACCGGAGTCATCCTCATCATTATTGCCGCCCTGATCCTGCTCCCGCCAGCGGCCGGGGCGGTACCGGACGCTACAGCCCTGCAGAATGCAACCTCCCCGCAGATCGTACGGATCGGTATCGATATCCTGGACTTCAACGATTTCAGTGTTGCCACAGGTACTGCCGAGACCAACTTTTATTTGTCGCTCAGATCCGATGCTCCCGTAGATCTCGATAATATCGAACTCATGAACGGCCAGATAACGGCAGTTTACCCGTTCGTCAATACCCCAAATGAAAAAACGTACCGGATCTATGCGACCATAACCGCCGATCCGGATCTTCGCCAGTTCCCGTTCGACCGGCACTCCCTCCCCATAGAAATCGAATCGAAAAACAATGATGTGAGTAATCGTGTTCTCATCATTGACACGAACCGGACCGGTATCGAACCTGAAGCAGACCTCCCGGGCTGGCAATTAACCCATACCAATGCGTATGTCATGAACAAGTCGTACGATGAGGGCGGGGAGGAATATTCCCGTGCAGTCTTCACCCAGGGCATCGAGAGAGATACTGCATCGACCCTCCTGAAATTTTTCCTGCCGATCATGCTCATCGTCATCGTCTCACTCTCCTCGCTGATGATGAAAGTCTCGTCCCGGCTTGGCCTGAACGCGTCGATGTTCCTTGCCGCTGTCCTCATCCACTGGCGAGTCGCAGATGCAATTCCGCTCGTAGCCTACGCGACATTCCTTGATATTTTCATGATAATCACGTACGCAACACTCGTCATGGTACTCGTATCCGGTGTCATGATCATAAAATTCACGGAAGCAAAGGATACAGCCCGCGTTGAACAGGTCAACCACTGGTCGCTCCGGATCATACCGGTCCTCTCCGTAGTCCTGTATGGACTGCTCTTCCTGACGCTGGTGATATAACCTGGCACCGGCCGGCTGCTGTATGATACGGCGGAGCCCGGCCACCCGCATTTTTTCAGAGCACCGGTATACAGCAGGGATTCTGCGTGCTTGGCTCTCCAGTTTTGTCCGCAGCCGATGGCTGAAATTGATTTTTCACTCACCGCCATGAGTATATCCCTATATACAGATGCTCCTGTATGCAAACAAAAGTCCGCTGCACAGGGAAAAATTCCGGTTCTCATGCTGCAACTGCCGGTATTAACTATGAGGTCCATTATTCCTGACTCACAAAGGAAGGATCTTATTAGTCATATGGTGAAACAGAAGCATACAAGGGATCATTGGGGAAAAGCAGGAGCCCATCCTCCTGCTTCAGTAATTTTCCGAAGAGAACGATCCCGGAGAAAAAACTCTGCCGACTATGAGCACTGACCGATACAAGGGAATCCCTCCCGAGGGGGACATCGACGAGGCCGCTGTAGACCGGAAGGTCTGGCGGCACATTATCCCGTTTGTCGTGATCCTGCTTGTGATCTGTATCCTGGACCGGGTCAATATCGGTTACGCAGCGCTGACCATGAATGCGGATCTCGGCATCGATCCCGCATTCTTCGGCTTTCTCTCCGGGATATTTTTCATCAGTTATGTCATATTTGAAGTGCCCAGCAACCAGTTCCTTGTCAGGACCGGGGCCCGGATCTGGCTCTTCCGGATCATGGTTAGCTGGGGAATCATAACGGTACTCATAGCGTTTGTCCAGACGCCGGTCGAACTTGCGATCCTCCGCTTCCTCCTGGGGGCGGCGGAAGCTGGATTCGCGCCAGGGATCATGCTGTACCTCACGTTCTGGTTCCGGAAAAACCGGATCTCGCAGGCTCTCTCCGTCTTCTTTGTCGCAATTCCCCTTGCAATGGTGATCGCATCACCGGTGTCCTCATTCATCCTCACCCACGCTGCATGGGCCGGCCTTGCGGGGTGGCGCTGGCTTTTTGTGCTCGAAGGCATCCCCGCAATTATCTTCGGAGCTGCAATTCTCTTTTACCTGCAGGATTCCCCAAAAAAGGCGGCCTGGCTTGGCGAACGCGAACGATCCTGGCTCGTTTCCCGGCTCGACGAGTCACGGGTGCAGGCAGAAACCCCGCGTACCATCCCGTTCCGGAATCTCGTTGCAACACCCGGGATCCTGCTGCTATGCTCAAGCAGCTTTCTTGTCGGTCTTTTCCTCACGAGCCTTCTCTTCTGGATTCCCCAGATCGTGAATACGTCCGGGCTTTCCCGTTCGATTACTGACACGGGGCTCATCGTGATGATCCCATACGCGCTCTCTGCCGGGGTGATGTATCTCTGGTCGCGCCGTTCCGACCGGCTGGGCGAGCGCAGGTGGCATGTGGCGATTGCGTGGGCAGCGGCTGCGTTCTTCCTGATCCTGCTGGCCGCTCCCCACGATTCACTTTCCGGATTCATTTTCCTGTCCGGTGCAATCGCATCCTGTTATGCCGCGTATGCCCCGTTCTTTGTCCTGACCCTGGAGACCTTTTCACCCGGCCTCCGTGCTTCCGGGGTAGCACTTGTGAACGCCATCGCGTCCATCGGATCATTTGCGGGGCCGGTGATCATTGGCCTCGCAGGCGGGAATATCGGCAGCCCGGGTACTGCAGTGTTGTTTTTCTTTCTCGGGGTTGCCCTCATTGTCTGTGCAATTCTGCTGGTCAGGAAAACTATCAGGTAAGCCAATGAAAGGCCCGGGGACGGACCGGGAAGATCCCTCCGGCAAAAACCGGAATAGTATTTCCGGGTTTTCTGATACGGGATCGCCTCTCAAAAATAATGATACTTTTCCGTATTTTTTTCGTTAGGGAGCAGATTCTGCAAAACAGGGCGATATATAGATATGTGGGTAATAAGTATATCTTCGATCAGAAACCTATTGTGCTGATAATATGCACGATCCAGTATACCTTCAAAGGAGGTGAGCGAAAGTGTTTGACTGGACTGTGTTCCTTAACATCATTATCGCGATTCTCCAGACAATTGTCCACCTGCTGCCAGTATGATGCGGCGGAACCGGGAGGAAAGCCGGATGGGAAAACCCTCCGGATAATGTGCGGTAATCTGTACAGGATGGCGATTAACCTGGAGAGACCCCCTGTTGTAACTGAAGATCAGATATCCGTCTCCCGGTAGTATTGTCAGATCAGAGCCCCCGTAGCCTTCAGGGAAGCAGCCCTATACCGGATTGACCTGTGCAAGCGGGTTTTGGCTGGACTTTTGGAGTGGGGCAAAGAACGAAGGGTACTTTCGTGCTTCTTCCCGGGATCTTTCATGTACTTTTTGCGAGGAGGGAAAGCTCCCGGGAGTTTCGCCCCTGCATCGTGGGCGCCCTCTCCGGCTCGCGCAATGTCTGCGAGGGTTTTCCTGACATGCCGGTGAGCGGGGCTGTCACGCCCGGAAGGATATGAAAATGAAGAAGCCGATCATTTTTCGATTTTTACCATTGTCTCTGATGCCGGGACTTCCGGTGGGTAGAACAACCTGGCGTGGTCTTTTGATCGTAAAAATCCTGACCGGGTGATTGGGAGAACTGTTTTCTGACGTTTTCAGCAGGATGCGTGATCCTGTCGCCGAGAAAATTTCCTGGTGTAATTAAAAAGAATGAATATTTTTCTGGCAGCGCATTCCGGTCTTCATGTGTCTTTCAGAACTTCGGATCGTTCCCGCTGTTACGTCTGCTTGAAGAGCTGCTTTGCCATCGCGACTCTCTCATTCAGGTCGGAGCCTTCGAGTTCTTTCACAACGGATTCGAGCATCGCCGGTATGTCAATATGCTGGGGACACTTTTCAGCGCACTGTCCGCATTGTACGCACAGGGAAGCAAACTCCGGCTTTCCGAGGGCGACGGCGCCTCCCAGCCGCGCAGCATACAGGAATTTCTCCCCATCCGGATTGTCAGACAGGTACACGTTGTTGTAGCTCTCAAAACAGAGCGGGATGTTTACGCCTGACGGACAGGGCATGCAGTACTGGCAGCCGGTACAGCCCACTTTCATCAGTTCACGGTACTTCTTCTCCACCCGTTTCACGAGTTTCAGTTCCGTTTCTGTCAGGGAATTGGGGTAAGCCTGGTCTGCCACCCGGATGTTCTCCCGGATATGCGTCTCCTCATTCATCCCGGAGAGGACAACCGTGACCTCCGGATGGTTCCATATCCAGCGGAGAGCCCATTCCGCCGGAGTTCTCTTTACCGTAGCCTCGTTCCAGATCTCTTTCACAGCCGGAGGCACGGTTCTTGTCAGGTTTCCTCCCCGGAGGGGCTCCATGATGATGACACCAAGACCGTTCGATGCGGCATATTCGAGGCCAGCGGTGCCCGCCTGGTTCTTCTCGTCCAGGAAATTGTACTGGATCTGGCAGAAATCCCAGGGATACGCGTCCACGATCCGGCTGAAATCCGTTCCTGCGCCGTGGAAGGAAAAACCTGCATTCCTGATGCGGCCGTCAGCTTTCGCTTTGTCAAGGAAGTCAGCGACCCCCAGTTTTTCAACCGTGTCCCACAGGTCCCCGACAAGGGCGTGGACGAGATAATAGTCGATGTGGTCTGTCCTGAGTTTCTCCAGCTGGGCATTGAGGTACTTGTCCATATCTTCCCGGCTTTCTATCAGCCAGGAAGGGAGTTTCGTTGCGAGTTTCACTTTTTTGCGGTAACCGCCTGAGAGGGCACGGCCCACCAGGGGTTCGCTCGCTCCCATGTGATAGGGCCATGCAGTATCGACGTAGTTCACCCCGTGGTCGATTGCATAGCGTATCTGCTTCACGGCCCGTTCTTCATCGATCGCGCCATCCTCTTTCATGGCAAGACGCATGCACCCGAAGCCGAGGATGGAAAGTTCGTCGCCTGTTTTCGGAATTTTCCTGTACAGCATGGTTCATTCACCCGTTTTTTCAGACTTTTTTTATGACTGATGTGTTTTTCGAAGAGACTGAGCGGTTACTTTTCCGGTCATCCCAATTTCCGCAGCCAGGCGGATACCGAATTCCGGGCATTTTTTACATCGCTGCCCCGGACTGCAAGACCCTCCAGGATGGTTGACTGCGGACAGAGTCTTTTGATATCCGTGGCACTCCGGCCAAGGCCGCTCCCCTCGTGCGTACAGAACGGTACAATCTTTTTCCCGGACAGATCGTATCCCGACAGGAATACAACAACCGGCCTTGGTATCGTTCCCCACCAGTTCGGATACCCAACGAATACTGTCCTGTACGATTCCATGCTCCCGGCGTTTGTTTTCAGTTTGGGCATGTACTCCTCTTTCAGTTCCTTTCGTGCCTGTTCCACGACCTCATCGTAGTCGCCGGGATAAGGATCCGCAGGTACGATTTCAAAGATATCGCCGCCAACACTGTCGTGTATCTGGTTCGCAACAAAACGCGTGTTACCGGAATGGGAAAAATACGCAACCATGGTTTTGTTCTCTCCTGTGCCTGAGGTTTTGTCACGGTTTCCGCCGGATTTTTGACTTGCAGACGGTACTGATTCTCTTTTCATCTGTATCATCCCTCCCCGGGGGTGCGGCTCCCCCGGCCTGTTGTGGTATACTTCTGAATAGTATTGCATATATAGGATGTACAAACATAGATGTCACATACTGACAGGTTTGATACTAATGGACAATCCGCCGAAAAAATTCAAATACAGCTGGGGAATTGAGGCAACGTTGGACATCATCGGGGGCAAATGGAAGCCGCTCGTCATCTACCAGCTCAAAGACGGCACGTTGCGGTTCAGCCATATCCTCGACAAGGTACAGCCCCGGATCACCCAGCGGATGCTGACAAAAGAGCTCCGGGAACTTGAAAAGGACGGGCTGGTCATACGGAAGGTGTACCCGCAGGTCCCGCCGAAGGTTGAGTATTCACTCACGGAAAAGGCACAATCTCTGATCCCGATCCTCGATCAGCTCTGTGAGTGGGGCTACGATCACATGGACGACGAGATTGAGTTCAAATGCGAAGAATAAATGGCACGTTCAGGTCCGGGCCCCGCCTAGCGATTTGCGGTTCGGGAGATACTGCATGTCCATCCGGGCTCAATTGCAACCGCCATTAATCTCTGTCAGGGCAGGAAAAAACGTGTGAATACCGGGATACGATTCCGGAGAGGGGTGGCGTATCAGCGCGGTGAGCATGGGGTGGGATGATCATCCTCATCAGGCCAAGAATAAATGCATCGCCATCCCCCCTCGCTTATGGACCGGGTCCCCGGAACGAAAAACAGGAAAAATTGTTGTTAAATTTTTTTGAAGCACAGGTACCAGTCTTTGTACTCGTACCCCTCCGTCTCCCGCTTGTCCATCTCAGCGGCGGTTTTCGGCGGCGGGACTACGACCTTGTCGCCCGGCTGCCAGTTTGCCGGTGTTGAGACCTTGTACTTGTCCGTTGTCTGGAGCGCCTTGATAAGCCGGATGATCTCCGGCATGTAGCGGCCGTTCTGGAGTGGGTAGTAGATCATGGCCCGCATGATGCCCTTGTCATCGATAAAGAAGACGCACCGGACTGCTGCTGTCGAGGACTGCCCGGGATGGATCATGCCGTATTTCTTTGCCACTTTCATGTTCAGGTCCGCGATGATCGGGAAGGGGATCGCAACTCCCAGTTTCTCTTTGATCGCCCGGATCCATCCCAGGTGTGCAGAGATGCTGTCAACGGAAAGGCCGAGCAGCTGGACGTTGAGGGCTTTGAGTTCCTCGTGGATCTCGGAAAACGCGATGAACTCGGTCGTGCATACCGGGGTAAAATCCGCAGGATGCGAAAACAGGACTACCCATTTCCCCTTCAGGTCCGAGAGTTTGATCGGGCCCTGGGTTGTCTCCGCTTCAAAATCCGGCGCCGGCTCCCCCAGAACCGGGAATGCAATGCAGGGATTGTCTTCCATGGTTGTTCCTCACGGGCTATTCTGTGCAGGGGCTTATTAAACCGGTTATGGCGGCAGAAATGCGGTGGCGGGTGTGCAGGAACCAGGTACAGGAAGCGGCGTGGGGAAGGATACGGCCGGTTGTCTGGGGTGAACAGGGAATCCGGATCTCAAACCCGCACCGTCCCGGGCGGCCATCCCGGCTGTCGCGGTCCGGGGGGGTGGAGGATGTGGATTGCTTTGGTATACCGGGAGCTCGGCGGGATTGTTGCATTGGCGGAAGAGACCAGCCGAAGCCCCGAAAGTGCCCCGGGGCAGATCAGGTGGATTAAGAAATGGTCAGGGAACTGCCGGAGGTCTGCCAGATTTTTCCGGATTACGCACGACCCCGTCTTAAACGGATAACCCTGCCTGATACTTTCAAAATGGTTGCCTGGAGATCAGATGGGATCCGGAATTGTCAGGCATATACGCAAAACGTCTCCCCTGAATGAGGCGGAAACCCGCCCCCTGATCTCGCACCAGCCGCTATTCCTCCTGAAGATACGGATCCCGGTATCCCGCACTGCATACGGATTGCCGGCACTATCCCGTATTGTTTTCCGGAGTCTGTCCAGATCTTCGGGGTGCAGTATGTTCAAAGGAGAGATTTCCGGAAGTCGTGGCGCAGCGTATCCGGTCATTTCACCAAATCGCTGACTGGCATACACAATTTTTTCGTTCTCAAGGATGACGACTCCGTCCCGGCTGCTGAGGGATATCAGCCTCAGCCATTCCCGGCTTTCTTCCAATGCATTTTCTGCCTGGATTTGCCGGGTACTATCTTCAAGAATAAGGGTAATTCCGGAAGTTCCATCCTCAAGTACGGTAGGAATCTGCGTTGGTGAGAAAATCCCGGGGGCTTTACCGGGCAGAGACAGAATCACCTGTTGTTGCCCGTGACTCCGGTCATCCGGGGGGAGGCGAAGGATGCCGGGAACATTAATACAGGAAGTGGGTAAGGCACTGCAGTTTTTTCCGAGGACCCAGGTACGGGGTCTGCCAAACACGGTGAGAAAGGGATCGTTTATCTCAACCACCCGGTGGTACTTATCAAGGACCATGATAAGTTCCCGGGAATGGTTCAGGAGAGAAAAGAGGGGTGCCTTTTGTGACAGGGTGAAGATCTTTGCCATGCCATAGGATCGTACCTTCACTTGTCCGGAAGAGAGAAGAACGTCAAGGTATCGTCCTGTTGTATTCTTGCTTTTCCGGATAATCCGGGCAATCATCGTCACGTTCAGTCCATTTGGGTTTTCCCTGAGGAGATCCCTGATACGGGCCAGTTCATTTTGGGATTGGGACATCATGCAGGATCATCCGGTACTTATAGTGGTCTCTTCTCACGGTCTGCAGTCTGGTTTTGCGAGTTCCTGCTTTCCCTTGATCCAAAGCAGGATATCAATGCCGATACCAGGCACACTATCCCGGTGATCACGAGAATTCCACCTACCGTCCCGGCAAGGATACCCTGCGGGGCTGAAAGAACCGGTCCCTGGTATCCGGACATCCCCAGTTCCAGGGTAAGGAGGACTCCTCCGAGAGAAACACCAAGCGCCATTCCCAGGTTACGGGCTGTTGAGGACACGCTCGATGCGATTGCGGCTTTTTCTTCGGGAAGTGCATTCATGATCTCGGTAAAATTCGGGCTCTGGAAGATCCCGCTTCCCAGGCCCCGGAGAACGAATGCCGCGAGGATAATTCCAAGATCAAGGGTGATGGATGCAGATCCCTGGAGAAAACAGGATCCTGCAATAATTACAATTCCGAGAGCTGCGACATATTTCCAGCGATTGCGGTCGTACAGCCATCCGCTGATTGGGGAAACGACAATCGTCACGAGTGGGACCAGCATGAAGATCATGCCGACCTGTGAGGGAGTATACCCCATGACACCTTCAAAGTAAAACGGGCCTATGACCGAGATTATGTGGATTGCCACAAAGTACAGCATCAGGCTGATAACCGGCAGCATGAAAATCCTGCTTCGGAACACCGAGAGATCCACAAGCGGATTATCGCACCGGTATTCCCGCGCGATAAATGCCATGAGAGCGACAATGAACAGGGCACCGTATGCGAAAAGCGCGGGTGTCGGGGAGATCCCACCTGCCAGTTCCCCACAGGTAAGGAGAAGGGTGACTATGGCGAGAATCAGGGTTATAGCTCCTGTCCAGTCCACGTTCAGTTTATCAGTCGTGGTTTCCGGAATTTTCAGGTACCGGCATGCGCAGCAGATGAGGACTATCCCGATAGGCACGTTGACGAGGAAAATATATTTCCAGCCCAGGAATTCGGTAATGAAACCACCGAGGGACGGTCCTGCAAGGACTCCTGCTGAAATCGTTGCGGAAAGATATCCCATTGCTTTTCCCCGTTCGTCCGGCCGGCATGCAAGATACATGACCGCTCCCGTGACACCATAGATCATCGCCCCGCCGATTCCCTGGATGACCCGGAAGAGGATGAGTGCTGGAAGGTTCATTGCAAAACCGCAGGCACATGACCCAACCGTAAAAATGACGAGCCCGAACAGGAACATTCGCGCCTTTCCCACTTTTTCAGATAGTTTCCCGAAGATCACAAGGAGACTCGTAAGTGCCACAATATACCCGGTTATCGTCCACTGGACCAGGGATACGGGGACGCCAAAATCCCGGGTAATGGACGGAAGCGCAATATTGACCATCACCGCATCAAGGACTGACATCAGGATGCCGGTAAGAACGATCCCGAAAATGATCTGCCTGTTGTTGCCCAGGGTATCCCGGGCACCGGCAGATTCTGGATATTCTGGTTGCATTGGTGATTCTCCGTCTGGGTTCCTGACGAAATCGCTTCAGGGATTATATCCTGCTTCAGCATCCGGAAAACCTTTTCCGGCTGCGGGAGTCTTGTCCCGGATTCCCTAAAAAATACGCATTGGTTACTATTAAAACTAACTGGATAGTTATTTTTATTGATACAGAGTATTTTATCTGGGATCAGGGAAGTATATTCCCGGGATAGAGATGCCAAAAGTAGTCTCCGGTTACAAAGAGGAAGCCAAAAAGAGGATTATCGCTGCCGGAGTGGAAGTGATGAGCAAGAAGGGGTATTGCCAGACCACGATGGACGATATCGCGTCGTATCTTGGCGTAACGAAGGGGACGCTCTATATTTATTTCAGGACCAAGGACGAGCTTGTTGTCGAGATTGTCCGCACCACCCATGCGGAGATACGTGCAATGGTGGCCGAGCTCCAGCCGAACCTGGATCCGGTGGCGGCATTTACCGCCGTTTTTGATCGGCTGCTGGATAACGATATCCGGAGAACTTCCTTTTTTTTCGAGATTCTTGCAATGACCGGCAGAAACGAAGAAATCCGGTCTATCCTTTCAGAGGATATCCATCAGTCCATGGATCTTGCAGGTCGGGGGATTTCCCGGCTCCAGAAGGAGGGAAAAATCCGGCCGGATGCGGATCCCCGGACTCTTGCCCTTGGCCTGTTCTCCCTGATGAGCGGTTTGAATAGTTTTCACCTGAGGGGAATGGATAAAGAGGAATTACGCGAACGCTGGAGGGAGATTGCACCAATAATCCTGGGAGGGAACCCCGGGTCCTGATGCAGGTCCGGCTGATAAATCGAATTTACATGATTAAATTATCAGCCGTATGCTCCCCGGAAACCTGTAATCGGACTGTCGTGCGGTTCCCGTGTCTCTGACCGGTCCGGACCGGCGAACTACGGTTCACCGGCGGGCTCTCCTGGAGATCCTTTCCTGACAGCGATATATCAGGATCGTAACAACGAAATATTGCAATAAATATAGGATACAACCATGAAATCCCCCTCCTGCCGGATTATTATCCCGATCCTCTTTTTCGCAGTTCTCCTGACAGCCGGGTGCGTGGCCGACCGGCCTGCCTCTCCGAAGACAGATGAGCCGATTGGTCAGATTGTGACTCCGACCGGTACGGTTATTTCCAATGCCACCGAGATGAAAACGATTGGCATCCTTGGGGGAGTGAGCTGGACATCCACTGTCGATTATTACCGGTACCTGAACGAGATGGCGAACCAGCGCCTCGGGGGAGACCATTCTGCGAAAATCGTACTCTATTCGATCGAATTCGGGGATTTCTCAGAGCAGGAACGGCTCGCGGAAAAGGGTGACTGGAATTCCATGAACGCCACCCTGATCGATGCCGCCCGGCGGCTCAAGGCGGGAGGTGCGGATTTCATTATCATCGCCTCGAACACGCTGAATTCCCGTGCTGATCTTATCCAGTCCGAGGTGAATATTCCGGTTCTCAGTATCATCGATGCATCCGGGCGGGAAGTGAACCGGAGCGGGCTTAAAACGGTTGCACTGCTGGGAACGAAATATACGATGGAGCAGGATTTTTACCAGAGACGGCTGGAGAAGGTGTACGGGATTCACATAGTTACCCCCAACGCTTCGGAACGGGATTATATCAACACGGTGATCTTTGACGAGTTATGCAACGGGAAGATCAATAACCAGTCCCGGGAACACTTCGTTGCGATCATCAACCGGCTGGAGAAGGAAGAGGGTGCCGAGGGAGTCCTCCTGGGATGCACGGAGATTCCCCTCCTGATTCACCAGGAGGATGTGAATGTCCCGGTCTTTGATTCGACCTACATCCATTCGAAAGCAGCGATAGACTATGCCCTGAACCAGAGTGCTGTGCTGCCGTGAGGGGTTTCGGGGAGGTGCAGGCAAAACCGGTACATTGCGTTTTCTTTTTCCGGGTTTTCCCCTGCGGGAAAAGATCTCATCACTGACCCGTGACGTATCTCCGGATTTTCAGCGGGGATGGGACTCCCCTACCTGGGCTTGAGAACCGGGTAGGCCCCGGCGTCTTGCGATTGAGAGGGGGGAGACTGTGAGAAATAAGTGACTGGCGACTCTGAATTAAGAAACAAATCTGAGAAAAAACCAAACCGGTCCGGTTCTCCCTCAGAAAAAAATGCGGATGCTACCGAACAAACTATCTGATTAAAATAAAAATCATGAATTATGGATTCTGATCCCGAAACATTCCTTGGACCCCAGAAAAAACTGGCGGTTCTTATTGATGCAGACAATGCACAGCCCGGAATAATAGACGGGCTGCTGGCGGAAATTGCAATTTATGGCATTGCAAGCGTGAAACGGATCTATGGAAACTGGACTTCCCCGAATCTTCAGCCGTGGAAGGACGTCCTTTTGAATTATTCCATGCAGCCAATGCAGCAGTTCAACTATACGACCGGGAAAAGTTCGACTGATTCTGCGATGATAATCGATGCAATGGATCTGCTGTATACCGGAAAATTTGACGGGTTCTGTATTGTGTCGAGCGATAGTGATTTCACCCGCCTCGCAGCGAGGATCCGGGAATCCGGCCTGACGGTATATGGATTCGGTGAAGAGAAAACGCCAAGGCCCTTTGTGAATGCATGCGATAAATTCACGTATACGGAGATTTTACGGAAGTCAAAGATCTCCGATGATAAAGTAACCGAAGATCAGAAACCGATGAAAGGGTACAAGACAACAAAAGAACTCAGAGGAGATACAAACCTGGTGAATTTACTGAGATCTGCTGTCGAAGACTGTTCGGATGAAGACGGCTGGGCAAATCTTGCGAATATCGGGAATAATATCAGCAATAAATCCCCGGATTTTGATTCCCGGAATTATGGATATAAGAAACTGCGGGCTCTCGTTGAGGCGACCGATCTTTTTGAGATTGATGAGCGGTCTATGAAAAATACTCCTGCGAAAGTGATATTTCTCCGGAATAAACGTGTACGAAAGAGCGTGTGAATACCGTGATAGGGTTCCGGTCCGGAGAGGGGGCGCCTTCTCGACGCGGTGAGTGGGGGGGCACGGATACGCCAGCTTCTCTGAGAGACACGTGATACACGTTATACCCTTTTCCGGGATCTTCCCCTTAGAGAATGAAAATGGGGCTTTGTTGAAACCCTGTTCTAATCACTGGTACTTGCTGTTTCTACGGTTTTAGGAAACGCGGCAATGTGCGGGACGGGTTTCGGGGGTTTCCCATGAAAATTGATTCCGGGAATGATAGATCTCTCAAAAAAATTATGCAAAATGCGTGTGTGATTTCCCCGATTTTCATGGTTCCGGTGTGAACCCGGGTTCATGTGCGTTTCAACAGAGCGTGCCATGATCCGCTGGATCATGGATGAGAATGAAAAAGAAGTCACTTCGCAGAATTCGAGTTTTTCATACTAGTCTAAAATGGAAAAAGATCCCGGAAATCGCGAAGACAGTGTCCAGGCGGGCCCGTATCTTATTTTTTTATAAACCGATCCCTGAAAAACCCCTGGCTCTGGTACAAAGCGGCCACAGGGTTATGCCCCAGGGAACGGTCCTTTACAATGAGGGGTGTTGTCTCTGCCGTGCAGTGCCGCAGGAATAAAATGTCATGCCCGACACAGAGTCCTACCATGATGTTCAGGTCGGTTTTTTCATGGTTGAGCACTTCTGCCTGCAATATCGGGTTGCAGAATACATCCCCCGGCATGCCCATCTCCCGGGGATTCACTTCCCCGCAGAGACAGGACAGGGAAATTACTTCGAACCCGCTGTTTTCAAGAATGTCAGACAACAGCTTCGCTTCCGGCATCAAAGCATAACACGTGGCAATGCCCAGCCGTTTCATTCCCCGGACTTTCGCGTATTCGATAATTTCATGAATTCTTGTCCAGGAGTACTTTTCGTTTTGTTTTTGCGGATCCAGGATTTTCCTCATCAGGCCAAGCCACCCCTGGATTACTGCCTGGTTTTCAGGGATCCGGTATTTTTCTGTTGTCTCCCTGACGAGATCCGGGTACTTTTCGGCAGGGCAGGATGCCGGAACGTTCCCGTTCTTTTCCCGGGAACCGCACCGGCGGATGGTACATTTTACGCATTGCGGGCTGTTCGTTTCCATGGAAAATCTCCATAATTGCAACAATCCGGTTATCCCCAGGGTTACAAATACTATGCAGAAGGGAAAACGTAACCTTATTGCCATAAAATAACTATTGGGGAAAATATGTCAGAATCGAAAATACCGTCCAAATGTCCGGTCGAATTATTTACTGAGGTCATGGGGAGCAGATGGAAAATCCTCATTATCTGGAACCTCAGGAACCGTACGCTCCGGTTCTCTGAGCTCCAGAAAAAAATGCGTAATGTGAACTCGAAAACCCTCACAACGCATCTCCGGGAGCTGGAGGAAAAAAAGATCCTTTCACGCGTTGTGTTTCCGGAAGTTCCGCCCCGCGTCGAGTACTCCCTGACTGACTATGGGAAAGACCTTTTCCCGGTATTTGATGCCCTGCGTACCTGGGGCCTGCATTACCTGGAAAGCGAGGGAATCAAAGCAAAGATCTGCTAGGCCGGATGACGCGAACGAACGGTTCATGGCGGCCGGGGAGCAGCGAATTCTCACTATTCCGGGATTCCACCGCCACCCCGCCCGGGTGGATGTGCCCGGGTTCAGTGGAAACAGGGGCATTTCCTATGGGTCGGATCGTATCTCCGGACCCCCCAAACCGGGGCTGATTTGCGCCCGGATTCCTTCCGGTTCCGGATTTTCCCATGTCCGACAGCGAATTATTTCCCAAGCGAAAAATTCAACGATTTTAATCGTGATTTAAAGCAATCCGGGGCAAAAATACCCCCCAATTTCTGCAGAAATAGAGGCACCTTCCCGCCCCCCGGTTTTTGGATCGACCGGGAATACGTGGGATCGGCGGAAAGGGCCCTGGCGGGCGTCTGGCGAAGGGGGGTCCGGAGGAGGGGTACTTACGAGGGGGCTGGGAAAGGAGGGTACCGGAATAGTTTGACTTCTCTGTGGTACCGTGTGAAAGGGACCCGCCGCGAAAAATATCCGGCTGATACTGTCACGGATCTATCGTGGATCGTTGATCCAGAACAGGAAGACTATCCTGTCAGTGTCCTTTCTTCCGACCGGTCAGGATGTCGATCAGGTCATCCCGGGGAATCCCGTTCCAGACAGAAATTTTTGAGAGAATGTCGTTCAGTGTCCCGGTTGCGATCTCGTCATGGAGAGGAACGGTGATGGTGTGTTCCCCTGCCGGCGTATTGCATTTCAGCTGGATGTGACTGCCTTTCTGCCGGACAATGAAGTACCCGAGTTTGTCAAGCAATTTAAGAAGATCTTTTCCGCTAACAACCGGAAGCCCGTGCAACGGTACCTACCTCAGTCTCGGAAATTGACAGGATGCGGATGCTTTCGCCCTTCTGGATTTCCTCATCGAAATGGAGTTCAACCGCTTCGTGGAGATTTGTCATCAGCTCGTCAAGGGTTTTCCCTTGGGTGAAGATATCGACGCCGATTCCCCGGGCGCACCAGAATTTTCCGTCAGAATAGATCTCAAACTTGACGAGCATGGAGGTCTCCGCAATGCAATGTATTACAGTGTAATACCCGACCCGATAATTCTTTTGTGGAAGGGATTGTTTGGGATACCGGCCTTTGTCCGATTCTGATGCAATCCAGATCCGTATGCACCTGTTGTGATATCGAATAGGAAACGGGTTTTACTCCCCCCGCTAAACCGACCGGGAAGTAGTGTGATACCATGTCCTTCCCGGAAGGGCAGACACCTTGAGGTTATCTGCCATTTCCCCTTTCCTATTACACTATTTACTTTCTCTCACCCGGTACCTTTCGTAGCGTTCCAAAAGCGGAAGGTACTCGGTGATAAAAGGTATTTACGCCAGTATCCGAGGGTCACCTGTGATACCATGAAGGTACACAGGATTGCACTATTCATCATGGTCGGTGCGATACTCTTCGCACCGGTAGTATCGGCAAAGATTATCGAAGAGAAGGATGGCTATCTGGTATCTGCGGCAGATGCCAGTAATGAAGAGAGAGATCTTTTCAGTATATCTGCCCTTATATCAGACTCAATCCGCCAGGGGGAATTAGACTCGTATTCGCGGTATGTAAATTCAGGAACAACCGCCATCATATCTGATCTCAACTGGGGATGACCTCGGAATGGGAGGGCAATACTTCTATGGGGTATATGAGGAGTCGGCCTATGGTCTGGCACAAATGATCTCTTCCGGTACCGCATATACTGCATCCGATTATCAGAAACCTATCCTTATCGCACATGAACTCGGACATACCTTCGGAGCATGTCATGATCCCCAGGCATCAGATCCTATCTACACAGGATACCCCTTTAATGTGCCAACGTACGCCCGTCCCTACAATTGGACAAGCAGTAACATAACGTATTATACTGCAATGACTGCCCCCTTCTATGGGGATACAATGAGTCTTGAGTTTTCATCGAGCTCGGGTCATGGGGATTCAACGCATAATAATGCATGAGTAATAACCAATAACAAAGCAGCAGTCGCTGCATATCGCTGAAAGGAGGATAAACAATTTATGATCCAGAAAAGGGCGGGGATCATCATCGGGATTGTCGCAGCAGCTGTGATAATCGCCCTTATCCTCCCTTTTTCCACTTTGCCCTCTCAATCGAACGTTTCGCGGGATCACTCTGTCAACAGTTCGACTATCGGCCCTACCATCCCCCCTACAGAAACAACGCTGGTTTGTGATACCCCACCCGGTCGTCCAGTGTATACGTTAGGAAACAGCGACAAGACCCGGACACATCAGTTCCATGTTATTGTGCAGGATATTTCAAATCGCACTCTCTCTGAGGAATCATTCCACCTGGGGCCAGAGGAGTCTTACGCCTCGACATTTATGACAGCTACCCTAACCAGCACTCCCTATTATCTTACCTTCATTATTGATGGTAATGCGACATATTCCCAAACAATATACGACAGTGCCACGGACGATTATTCCTTTGAATACAACCCTTCAAACAAGGATCGTTTGACATACTTCCCCTGGATGACAGATTATGGGTGCCGCCCCGTCACTCCAACACCCTGATTGAGAGAAGGTGAAATGAGGATCCCGCTTCTTGAAATAGAG
>JBDKRP010000135.1:0-5857 GCA_039683275.1 Methanoregulaceae archaeon
CGAAGAGCAGGTCCCGTCTCTGTGGGGCACGCTGGCGGTCAACTTCCTCGGCTGCGTTGCGATGGGCATGTTCATGTACGAATCGATCTACATCGGGAACTTCAGCCGGGAGACCCGTATCTTCTTCAGTGCCGGATTTGTCGGGGCTTTCACCACCTTCTCGGTTTTTGCCATGCAGAGTTTCCAGGCAGGCCCGGTTCCCGGCATAGTAAATATCCTGGCGAGTCTCGTCCTCGGCCTCATCGGGATCCTTGCCGGGCGGCACCTCATCTCGTACCAGAGGTGGATGTGAATGGACCCCCTCATCCTGGTCGGCTTCGGGGGTGCGATCGGATCGATATTCCGCTTCGAGCTTTCGAAACTGCAACCGGTCAGGGGCATTCCGGCGGGCACGGCACTCGTGAACGTTCTTGGCAGTTTTGCCTTTTCGCTGCTGGTATTCGGAGCCTCAGACAGCAATCTGTCTTCCTTCCTTGGGATCGGAGTCCTTGGCGGGTTCACCACGTTCTCGACGTTCAGTTTCGAGACGTTCCGTATGCTTGAAGACCATGATTATCATACGATGATCACAAATATCCTCATCAACGTTGCCGGCAGCCTGGCGGGAGTAATCGCCGGGTACCTGCTTGTTGCAGGGATTACGTAAGAGGAGTGCTATGCTTACTGATGCGATGTTGTTACGGATCTATGTCGCGGAATCCGCACGGATCAAGGAGAAGCCCGCGTACAAATATCTTGTCGAATACTTCAGAGACAAAGGATTTCCCGGGTGCACGGTCTTCCGGGGCATGGTCGGGTACGGCCATGATTATAAAATCCGCACTGTCGACGTCCTCCAGCTGTCGCTCGACCTGCCGGTCGTGATCGATGTCGTGGGACAAAAAGAGAAGATCCTCGCTATTGTCCCCGTGGTCGAGGAGATGGTCGAGCACGGGCTTGTCACCGTGCAGGACGTCCAAATCGCAAAAAGGGCCGGGAACTGACTGCCGGCCCCCCTCATTCCTGCAATGCACGGGTGACCTGGTCGGCCAGTCCCTGCATCTCATCTGCAAAGCATTCCAGTTCGTCCATTACATCCGGAGAGACATTCCCGTACCCCTTCATCCGCCGCGACCGGATCTCCTCGGCCGCAATATCGATGATGTACATCCTCCCCCGGACCGCCCGGGAAACCGGGACCCCGGGTTTTCCGGGATCCACGGACTGCCGCTCCAGCGTCTCAACCAGACGGGCACGGATCTTTGCCGCTGATTCTGTTATCAGCTCTTTCTGGGCAGGGGACAGGTCATCGATATACGAGGGAAACGCCGTTGCCGATGCCGGTTCGTCAAGGACACTCTCTATCTCGCAGAGGGTCCGGTCGATATGCTGGCAGGTGACACGGAGACGGCGCGCCTGGTTTTCGTTGAGTAAACCCTCTCCTTTCCCCCCGGCCTGCACCCGTTTACCGGATGAATGCTTGCCGGCCGGCATAGGCAGTACCGTTCCCGAGTTCTTCCTCGATACGGAGGAGCTGGTTGTACTTCTCGACCCGTTCGCCGCGGCAGGGGGCCCCGGTCTTGAGCTTGCCGGCCCGGGTTGCCACGGTGAAATCCGCAATGAATGAATCGACCGTCTCGCCGCTCCGGTGGGAGACATTGAAGCCCCAGCCGGCGCCCTGCGCCATGCTGATGGTTGCAAGCGTTTCGGTCACGGTCCCGATCTGGTTGAGCTTAATGAGCACGGAGTTTGCGACATCTTCGTCGATCCCCTTCCGGACAAGTTCGGCTGAGGTTACAAAGATATCGTCACCAATCAATTCGATCTTCGGGCCCAGTTCTTTGTTCAGCAATTTCCATCCTGCCCAGTCATCCTCGGCAAGACCATCCTCGATGGAGACGATCGGATAAGCCCCGACAAGCTTCCGGTAGTACGCAATCATCTCCTCCGCCGTGAGATTCCTGCCCTCGCGTTTCAGCTCGTATGTTCCGTTCTGGAAGAACCCGCTCGATGCCGGGTCAAGCGAGATCCCGATATCCTTTTCGGGCTTGTAACCGGCCTGCTCGATGGCAGTCGTGATAAGCTCAAGCGGCTCCTCGTTGGTGGCAACTTTCGGGGCGAATCCGCCCTCGTCGCCAACAGCGGTCGGGTAGCCCTTCTTCTTGAGCATTGTCTGCAGTGCGTGGTAGGTCTCCGCCCCCCATTGCAGGGAGGTCCGGAAGTCGGGGGCACCGAAGGGCACGATCATGTATTCCTGGAAGTCCGAGCCCTGCCACTGGGCGTGGACCCCGCCGTTGAGCACATTCATCATCGGGACAGGCAGGAGGTACTTGTGGGTCGGGCTCAGGTACTCGTAGAGCGGGATCCTACGGGCCTGCGCAACGGCCCGGGCTGCCGCCATCGAGACGCCGAGGATCGCATTGGCACCAAGCCGGCCTTTCTTCGGCGTACCATCGAGTTCGATCAGGGTCTTGTCGATAAGCGCCTGGTCGGATGCGTCCTTGCCGGCAAGGGCCGGGGCGATGACCGTGTTGACATTCGAAACGGCTTTTTGGACACCTTTGCCCCCGAACCGCCTCGTGTCCTTGTCGCGGAGTTCAACAGCTTCGTGCGTGCCGGTCGATGCACCGGACGGGACAGCGGAACGCGCTCTGCTGCCACCGGTCAGCACGAGATCGACTTCAACGGTCGGATTGCCCCGGGAGTCGAGGATCTCCCGGGCATGGATCTTCTGGATTGTCATTACCATATGTGACACACTCCATGGTTCCTGTCTCACTATCCACAGGAACCGTTCACGGGACTAAAGAATCCCGTGCTGGTCGTTTTACCAGAAGTCATCAGCCGGACCGGGGCGGTTAGTGGCGGACCTCATCGCCGTACGATCAAGAGATGGGTACGTGCACTTTCTTATGGATTTCCTTTCCATCACGGTCAATCCACGAAAAAGCGTTAATACCGGCAGCGAGCAGAATTTTAAGAGATCAGGTGATGGAGTTCACCTCTAACCGCCTTTTGTGCTGATAACTCCTACCCGGATATCCTGCGCATCTCAGCTGGATGCGATGAATCCGGCCGGATACAAACATGAGGAGATCGCTTATGGCAGAAAGCAGCACACCCCCTCCCCCCTCACCGGAACAAACGCCCATTGTTGTTCCGGAGAATCTCGTCACCATCTTACGAACAGAACGGCACCGGTTCGAAACCATGGGCGCACGGTATGCGGTGCATGCCAGCCGGCTGGCCGAGCTGGAGAAACACCTGATAGAGGGCCGGTTTCATCTCGCGGTTCTCGGGCAGGTCAAGCGGGGCAAGAGCACGCTCCTGAACGCGCTCCTCGGGGAAGATATCCTGCCGAGCGCTGTTGTACCCCTGACTGCGATCCCGACGTTTATCCGGTACGGGGCCGAACGGACACTCCGGGTCCGGTATAATGACAGCCGGCCGGACACGGTTGTGGAAGAGGAGCTTGTGCAATGCAGCGAAGACAAGAGTCATCCTGCATCTCATCACTATGGGATCCGGTGGCTCCAGGAACACCTCACATTGTACGTCACCGAAGAGAAGAACCCGGAGAACCAGAAAGGCGTCCGTGAAGTGGAGATCACGCTCCCGGCACCCATACTTCGGGACGTTGTTCTCATCGATACGCCCGGGATCGGTTCGGTATACCGCCACAATACAGAAGTCACGATGAACTTCCTCCCGCAGTGCGATGCAGCGCTCTTTCTCGTCTCGGCCGATCCCCCGATCACGGAGGTCGAGGTAGCATTCCTCAGGGAGATCAAGGACCGCGTTGCCCGGCTCTTCTTTGTCCTGAATAAAGTGGACTATCTTACCGGCGATGAAAAGGAAACCGCCCTTGCATTTTACCGTACTGTCCTGAATCGCGTTGTCAGCATCGATCCCGGTCAGCGTATCTTCGCAGTCTCTGCAAAGAAAGGACTGCTGGCAAAAGAAGCGGACGATACCCGGTTATGGGAAGAGAGCGGCCTTGCAGAAGTCTCAAATCACCTGATCCTGTTCCTCGCATCCGAGAAGAACCGGGTGTTACGGGAAGCGATCGGGAAAAAAGTCTTCGCTGTCTTTTGCGATGCAGAGCTCCAGACGCACCTCAATATCCGGGCGCTCGAACTCCCGCTTGCCGAACTCGAAAACCGGGTCTCCCTCTTCGATACTAAGATCGCAGAGGTCGAACAGCAGCGGCTCCATGCACAGGACATCCTGCTGGGTGACCGGAAGCGGGTTTACGACACCATTGAAACATACGTTAAGGACCTCCGGATCCCCCTGAAAGACCGGCTTTCAAAAATTGCCGAAGGTGCAATGGCGGCCTCTCCCCACAGCCCGGAGAAAGCTGCCCAGGATGCCGTTGCGGGTACAATTCCCGGCTGGTTCGAGCATGAACTGGGGTCCATTACGGCCATGGCCGATCGCGAGATGACGGTTCGGCTCCGGGAGCAGGGGAAGCGTGCGGAGATGCTGATCGAATCTGTACGCAAAGGTGCAGCAGAACTGTTCGAGATCCCGTACCATGCTCCGAGCGGGGAAGAGGTCTATCATCTTGTCCGGAAGCCCTACTGGGTAGATCACGAATGGGAGAGTACGTTCTCCCCGGTCTCGTCCGCGATGATGGAGCGCCTCCTGCCGGGCCCCCTTCGGAAGAGCCGTGCAAAAAATCGCATGAAACACCAGATCGATGTCCTTGCCATGCGCAATCTGGAAAACCTCCGGTACGAGACACTGCAGAGCATCGATGCAGCGTTCCTCCAGTACAGTTCCACGCTCGATGAGAATCTCCGCCTTACCATCGACGCAACCCACGGGGCCGTCCGTGCCGCCATGGAGCGGCGCAAAGAACATGCCGGTGAGACTGCGGAACGTCTTGCCCGGTTATACCAGGTTGCAGGTGAGCTGCGCGATGTGTTGCAGTTGTTTGGCAAGGCAGGTTGATTCAGGAGAGCGGTAGTATGCCACGCAGGGAAGAAACCCACTGCCCTTCATGCGGGCATGTTCTCGTAAAAGAAGAGAAGATCCGGTATGGCGGCAAAGACGATTCCAGGAGCGACCCCTTCCTGCTCTGTCCGGCATGCGGGCGGAAAAGAACGTGCAGTATCAAAGAAGATCTGCTCTATGAGTATCATCTGTGAATACCGGGATTGACAATCTTCCGGTGCGCCAGGATAGTTCCCGACAGGTAGATCCTGAAAAGGACGAGCCGGGCGGAGAGTTCTCCCCCACCGCATCCCTTTATCCAGAACCCCGGCCAACGCTATTCCCGTACCTGTGATAACCATGGACCTCTCGTTCCTTACCCAGCTCAATGTCCTGTTGCAGCTCATGTGCGTGATCATCGTTGCTGCCTATCTCCTGACCCGGAGCCGGATCTTCCCGGAGATCCTTGACGGGCACGCGACCATCACAACGCAGATCATTCTCGTCCTGTTCTTTGGCGCCCTTTCGGTCTACGGTTCGATCAGCGGCATCGAGTTCCTCGGCTCGGTCGTGAACGTCCGCGACCTCGGCCCCATGCTTGCCGGCCTCCTGGCCGGGCCCTGGGTGGGCATGGGGGCGGGAGCGATCGGGGCTGCCTACCGGCTGAGCCTTGGGGGACTTACGGTCATCCCTTGTTCGATCACCGCGATCTTTGCCGGTCTCTTCGGCGGGCTCATCTGGCTGTACTGCAAGAAGAAGTTTGCCGGCTGGAAGATTGCTGTGGTCTTCGCGGTCCTCATGGAGGTCTTCCACATGGTGCTCACGCTTGCCCTGGTCCAGCCGTTCGAATCGGCCCTCGCGATCGTGTCAAGGGTGTACATCCCGATGATCCTGGCCAATGCCGTGGGCATGTACCTCTTCTGCCTCATGGTGGAACATT
>JBDKRP010000136.1:0-1912 GCA_039683275.1 Methanoregulaceae archaeon
GGAAGAGCGGGATTATGCGCTACACGGTCTTCCGGGGCGGTATCTGGAACACGAAGACCCGGGAACAGGCCGCAGACCCGGCTCCGGAACCCGGAACAGATGCAGCCGCTCAGTGATCCCGACGAACGCGCAACAGGGAATCGCAGGCTGCCGGATCCGGGGCAGGCAGGGGCCCGGATGACAGGTGCGGGCCCGGGGAGATAGTCAGGAAAATCCAATAGATGAGTGTCAAAGGGGCCCCCGCGACAGAAAGGGGAGGACGGCGGAGCCGTCCTTCCCGGTCCACCGGGTACCGGAAACCCGGAAAAGAAAAAGGTGAAAACACTATGGCCGACTTTGTCCAGAGCAACAATGTCAAGAGTGCGGTCCGCAAGCTTGCCGGCCGCATCGAAGATGTCGGGGCATTCAGCGCCCTTGTCCAGAACGTCATCGCGAACAACCCGTTCGGCTGCGTATCGTACATGAACGCAGGCGCAAGCCACCCGCCCGTAGAAAAGACCCGGGAAAGCTACACGGCCAAGTTCGTGTACGAGAACACCGAAGCAAAGAAGATCGGCACCGGTTCCGAGACCTACAGCACGGTTGCAGGCTTCAACAGCGGGATCGCGGCGGTGCTTGCGAACAGCGCCAACATCACCGCTCACGGGGCAAACCCGGTCCACGATGTCGAATCCGACACGTACTCCGCGACCCTGAAATGCCACGACCCCAACGGGGAGCTGTACTTCGTGACTTTCTCCCGCGAGAAGGTGACCATCTCGTCCTTCACGGACGACGCCATCCAGACCAGGATCGAGACCTGGGCCGACGGGGTAACGGCGCTCGCCTGAGGTGACCCCGGATGGTGGAGAGTGAGCTTATCATCATCGGTGCCTTTCTCGGCACCGGGCTCCTCGCCTACGTAATTGTCCCGGGACTCCTGGTCATGTGGGACCGGGTCCTGGACTACATGGGCGAATCCGGAAGATCCGGGGAGCGGAAAACCTGAGGGGCAGGGGGATACCCCCTGCCTCTTTCCCTATTCCTTTCTCACTTCAGTTCAAGCCGCTTGAACCGGGGCGGATACCACAGGATATCGTCGTCCCGTACCGGGTCCCGGAACACCACCGAGTCCCCGATTTTTGCAACGGTCACGATATAGGAATTGTACGCGAGCCGCTTCACTTCGGGAAGGTCCCGGTATTTCTCCGCTTCCTCCGGGGTCATCCCGCCCGCGTATTTCGGGTACACCCGGGGTGACCCGTCTCTCGCAAAGAGGGTGTCGGCATGCACCCGGTAAGCCTCCGGGGTCTCTTCCAGTACCAGCCAGCGGAACGGGTTGACGAGGGGCATGGTGCGGCCCGTAGTCCGGAGTTTCATGGAGAGTTTCAGGACCGCAAAGACCAGGGTGACAATCACGAAGAACGCCGCATACCAGATCCCGTCCGCGAGCGTTGCCCTGCCTGCGATCATGAGCGCGATATACACAACGGTCCCGAGAAGGATGACGATACTCGGGCCGGCAAAGATCCCGAGCGCGAACTTCCGGTCCGTTGCCGGGAAGAGGAGGGGAATACCCGGCGTTGCGAGAAGATCGAGGCCGATATGCAGGAAGGCTCCTGCAAGGACCGCACCGAACACCCCGATCCCGTACCCGGCCGTCAGGGACGAAGGAACCTGCAGGGCGGCAGAAACCGCAACGTACAGGACGGCCATGATCGCCGAGAGGGAGACGGCACCGACCAGGCTGTGGGTGATCCCCCCGTGCGTGAAGAGGTAGTACCGGGGGTCCCGGTCGAAGATGCGCGGGAAGATGACGTCGATATCGATGATGACCGCGCCGATGATTCCCGGAAGTATCCACTCGGGCCTCCCCGTAAGGGCCATGAGGACCGAGATTGCGAGTGCATGGGTCAGGGAATCCATGCCATAT
>JBDKRP010000137.1:0-4009 GCA_039683275.1 Methanoregulaceae archaeon
GGGAAGCTGACGCTGTTTTTGTCCCGGGCAGGATTGCGTACAACCTCGTAGCACCCTACCGGGAAGCAGAGATCCTTGAGTTCCCGATGACCGATGATGAAGAGAGGATTCGCCTCTGTATGGAGGAGAACGCGGACCGGATAGCAAAACCAGCCCGGTCCGGTCTTGCAGTTTTCGGGATTCTCGGGGACCCGAATTTCTTCTCAACATTTTCCCGGCTCTGCGGGATCCTCCGGAAGCGATATCCGGATATTGAATGCACGACCGAACCCGGCATCAGTTCCATAACCGCATTTGCATCCGCTGCCGGGATCTCGCTCTCCGGGGGATTCGTAGTCTCCGACGGGTGCGAACCGGATGCACGGATTCTCCTGAAAGTGCGAAAGCCAAAAGAAAAAATGGAGGAGCTTATCCGTGAAGGATACCGGGAGTTTGCGCTTGTCGAGCGGATGTTCATGGAAGACATGAAAGTGTACCACGGTCCCGATCTCCCCGAAAAAAGCGATTACATGAGCGTGCTGTATGCAAAACGCTGAAAATGGGCGCCCGGTTGTCTGGTTCGTAGGAGCGGGACCCGGCGATCCCGATCTCATCACCGTAAAGGGCCTGCGTCTCGTTGAAGATGCCGAGGTTCTCATCTACGCAGGGTCCCTCGTGAACCCGGATCTTGTGGCACGATCCCGGGCAGGAATCAGGCGGGACAGCATGGAGATGAAACTCGACGAGCAGGTCTCAGAGATGGCCCGGCACGCAAAAGAGGGAAAACGCGTTGTCCGGCTCCATTCCGGGGACCCTGCGCTCTACGGCGCGATCATGGAACAGATCGTTCCCCTTGAACAGGAAGGGGTGGACGTCAGGATCGTTCCCGGGGTCTCCTCTCTTTTTGGGGTTTCAGCAGCGCTCGGGGCCCAGCTCACCCAGCGCGGGATATCCGATACACTGATCATCACCCGTCCCGCGGGGAAAACCCTGGAACAGGATCTCGTCCGGGAACTCTCCGGGTTCGGGGCGACCATGGCAATCTTCCTGGGAACCGAACACCTGGAAACGGTTCTCGCAAAAGTGCAGTATCCCCCGGATACTCCCGCAGCGATCGTGTACCATGCAACGTGGCCGGACCAGAAAATTGTGCGGGGTACGGTTGCGGATGTAGCAGGAAAAGCCCGGAACGCCGGGATCGAGCGTTCGGCACTGCTCGTCATCGGCGGCGTTTTTGACCCTGAACACGCCGGGCTCCGGAGGTCTTACCTGTACTCATGACCGATACCGTGGTCATTGCGCTCCCGAAATTTATCCCGGAAGCCGAAAAAATAGCCGCATTCCTGGGAGCGGATGTAAAACCCTATACCCACACGGTCTTCTCAGAAAGCGTAGCCGGCTACCGGCGGATTGTTGCAGTAATGGCAGCTGGGATCGTGGTCCGGGGGATCGCCCCGCATCTCAAAAACAAATGGTCCGACCCTGCCGTAGTTGTTGTCAGTCCGAACCTCAGGTTTGCAATCGCTCTCGCGGGGGGACACCACGGGGCAAACGATCTTGCCCGGTATATTGCCCACGGGATGGGGATGGTCCCGGTCATCACGACCGCGACGGAAGCGCTCGGGAAAGATGCGGTCGAGAGAGTGGCGGAGATGACCGGAACAACGGTCGTGAATACCGAATCCACCCGGAGCGTGAACGCAGCGATCCTGAACGGGAAATCCGGGGTGTACCGGGTCAAAGGGCCGGGTATCGTTATCGCAGACCCGGGCGTTTCTTTCCTTGTACGGAGCGGCGAATATGCGGTCGGGGTCGGATGCCGGAAAGGTGCCACCCGCGGGGAAGTGAAAGAGTCGATCATGGAAGCCCTTTCTCTCGCACGAATTACCCCGGAACAGGTCTTTATTTACGCGACCACGGAGAAAAAACTGCACGAAGCCGGGCTCCGGGAAGCAGTGCAGGATCTTTCTGGAGGGTTGATATTCCTTGACGATGAAACGATCAACCGGCAGAAGACGGTGAGCCCGTCAGCGGCACGGAGACTCGGGATCCAGGGTGTCGCAGAGCCCTGTGCCCTTGCAGTGGCAAAACGGGGGGAACTTGTGATGAAGAAAACAGTAATGGGGAAGGTGACGATTGCCATTGCACGATAACGCTATGGGAAGGCTCTTCATTGTCGGGACCGGGCCTGGCACCCTTGACCAGCTCAGCCCCCGGGCGAAAACCGCAATTCTTACAGCAGAGACCATAATCGGAAACGATACGTACCTCGATGCCATCACTCCCCTTCTCGCAGGGAAGAACGTCATCCGGAGCTCGATGGGAAAAGAGGTCGACCGGGCAAAGCAGGCGATTGAACTTGCGAGAACCGGTTCCGTTGCGATGGTATCCGGCGGAGACCCCGGCGTATACGGGATGGCATCCATCGTTCTCGAAGTGCTCGATAGTTCCGGGGCAGATATCCCGGTCGAGATAGTTCCCGGGATAACCGCTGCAACCGCTGCTGCGTCCCGGGTGGGTTCGCCGCTTTCCAGTGATTTTGCGGTCATCAGCCTCTCGGACCTTCTGACACCGCTGGAAGTAATCGAAACACGGCTTCACGCAGTCTTCCCGCTCGGGATACCGGTTGTCCTCTATAACCCGAGAAGCAAGGGGAGACCCGGGAATTTTGCCCTTGCGATGGAAATTGCGGGAAGTTATCTCCCTGCATCGACACCGATCGCGATTGTGAAGAACGCGTTCCGCGACGGGGAAGAGACTATCTTCTCCACCCTGGGGGAGATAGCGTCCGTTATCGACCGGGTCGATATGCACTCCACGGTAATCGTGGGCGGAAAAGAGACACGGTTCTGGAAGACCGGAGAGACCCTCCGGGGAATTATAACACCGAGGGGATATGACAGGAAATACGTATATTGATCCCGGCGCGGTCACGAAGGAAGCGTACGAGATCTCCCGGACCAGCCGGGGTATTGCCCGGAAATTCGTGGGAGATTCCGGACCCGAGGACCGGATACGGCAGCGGGCATCGATAGCAGTCGGGGATTTCGGGATGGCGGAGCTTATGCGGTTCAGCAACGATCCGGTTCCCGCGATCCTCGCAGCGATCGATCGGGATGCACCAATCCTGACCGATATCCGGATGGTCCAGGTCGGGATCCAGAAGAAAGGGCACGATTGCCCGGTACTCTGTGCCCTCGATTATGGCGAGGAGATAGCAATCTCACGGGAGATCACCCGGACATCGGCGGGATTCCTCGCTCTCCAGGACAAAATTGATGGTGCGATCATTGTTATCGGGAACGCACCTTCGGCCCTGATCACCGTCTGCTCGATGGTGCAGGACGGAGCGGCCCGCCCAGCCGCAATCATCGGGGCTCCGGTGGGATTCGTGAACGCGGCCGAGTCCAAGGAGCTCCTGCGGCACGTTAAAATCCCATCCATATCGACCGAGGGGACGCGGGGCGGGACGCCGGTTGCAGTTGCCGCATTGAACGAATGCATCACTATCCATATCGAGCAGGGAAATGAGGGATCCGGTCACTGATTTCGGGTATCCCGACGCGTGGGTCCGGGCCTGCACAAGCCCGGAATTACTCCGGGACGTTGAACGCGGTCTTGCCATCCTCACCTCAAACGGGTCTGTTCTCAGGAGGGGCTTTTCCACCGGGACGACGGCCGCTGCCGCATGCAAAGCTGCGGTTCTCTCCCTTGCGGAACCCTGTACATCGGTTGAGATAACCCTACCCTGTGAAATTTCCGTGGAACTTCCGGTCATCTCAACGAAAGGCATCGCCACCTGCCGGAAGGATCCGGGGGATTACCCCGGCGATGTAACCGCAGGCCTCGTTTTCCGGGCGGAAGCCTCTCTTGGGGAGAACGGGATTGAACTGGTCCCGGGCGAAGGGATCGGGCGGTTTGTCCGGGACACACCCCGGTACCCGAAAGGTTCTCCGGCAATCAGTCCGGCTCCTCTCGCATGTATCCTCCGGTCCCTGGAAGAAGCATGCCTGCAGGAAAGATTTCCCGG
>JBDKRP010000138.1:0-3754 GCA_039683275.1 Methanoregulaceae archaeon
GCAAAGACGACCTCCCCGATGATCACGAGGACCAGCGCCGCACAGAATATGATGAGCGGGATCAGGCCGAATCCATACAGGCCGGCAAGGGTCGCAGTTGCGACGGCAAGGTATGCTTCCCTTCGCATAATGAACAGGAGAATCGCTATCGCACAGACCGGAAGCCCGGCAAGCCAGGGCTGGGGAATAAGGAGAGCGAGTGCTAAAGAGAATATTGCAAGAAGTGCCGCAGCAACCGTGCCGGCCTTCAGGATCATGCGATCTTTCATTTGGGCAGGAAATACAAAGAGGTTTGGCTTTTTGGCAGTGCAGATCCCCCTTGCCTTCCATATTTTTAATAATTCCGGCCAACCATTCCCGTACTATGGCCCGGTTTCCTTTCAGTCCCAGTCGGGTTATTACCGGAATGATCTGTTGCCTCGCACTTCTTGCCCTCTCCCCGGGGGTACTTGCGGAAACGTACGCCATCGGCGACTCCGTCTCACTATCCGGCACAGCGTACGGTACCGATCAGATGTACCTGTTCGTGACCGGCCCCGACCTCAATACCAATGGCGTGAATCCCTTTAACATGAAAAACCCGGTCGTCACCGGGAACCCATCGACCTTTGCCGTGGTCGATGTCACGGACGGCAGCTGGTCTTATACCTGGGTGACTGCCCAGATCGGATTAAAACTGAAAGAAGGCATCTACACGGTATATGCAGTAAAACAGCCGGTCGGGAAAAGCGGCCTTTCAGCCAATGATCCCTCCTTTTACAGTTCCACGGATGTGACGCTCACCACCGGAGGCCGGCCCTATTACTCGAACGGGTGGATCCTGGTCCGCTCCGAACCATCCGGTGCCACCATTTACCTGAACGAACAGGTTTCCGGATCTACCCCCAGGAACCTTACCGCCCCGATCGGTACAAGTTCCCTCCGCCTGGAAATGACGGGATATGTACCCGTAACCAAGGAGATCACTGTGGACCGGGGTGAGGTCGTTACCCTTGACGAAAACCTGATGCCCCTGCAGACAACGGCGGAATTGACAGAATCCCCGACAGTCACGACGACTGCAACGAATATCCCGGATACGACTCTGCCGGATACACGGGTGATACCGCTTTCCCCGGTTTGCGCTCTCGTCGCGCTCGCCTGCACCGCATGTGTTTTCCTGCAGAAACAGGACTGACGGTGCTATTCCGGCGTCGATTATTTAATTTCGTTTTACTGCAAACATCCTGAGGATGCAGTCACCACAGGAACTCCCCAAAAACTATGATTTTACCGTTGTGGAGGAGCGCTGGAGGAATACCTGGCGCGACGAGGACAATTATTTTCAGAAGAACTCGGATAAGCCGCAGTTCGTAATCGATACCCCGCCACCCTACCCGACCGGTAATTTCCATATCGGGAATGCCCTGAACTGGTGCTATATCGACTTCTTTGCCCGGTACAAGCGGATGAACGGGTTCAACGTGATGTTCCCGCAGGGCTGGGACTGCCACGGTCTCCCGACCGAGGTCAAAGTCGAAGAGATCCACAAGATCACGAAGAACGATGTGCCAAGGGAAGAGTTCCGGAAGATGTGCCGGGAACTCACCATCGGGAATATCGAGAAGATGCGCCAGACCCTCCGGAGGATGGCGTTCTCGACCGACTGGAGCAACGAGTACATCACGATGATGCCGAAATATTTTGGGAAGACCCAGCTCTCGTTCCTCCGGATGCTCGAAAAGGGGTACATCTACCAGAGCGAGCACCCGGTCAACTTCTGTACCCGGTGCGAGACTGCCATCGCATTCGCGGAAGTCAACTACGAGGCCCGCGAGACAACCCTGAACTTTTTTGACTTTGACGGCGTTGAGATCGCGACCACCCGGCCCGAGCTCCTTGCAGCCTGTGTTGCAGTCGCCGTTCACCCGACTGACGAACGGTTCCGGTCGATGAAAAAGTCGCTGAAGGTCCCGCTCTTCGGCCACAGCGTCCCGGTCATTGAGGACGAGGCAGTCGATCCCACGTTCGGTTCCGGCGCGGTCATGATCTGTACCTTCGGTGACAAGCAGGATGTCCACGGGTGGAAACAGCACAACCTGCCGCTCCGCCGTGCCATCGACCGCAGGGGCCGGATGACCGAGGTCACCGGGAAATATACCGGGATGACGAGCAGGGAATGCCGGGATGCAATCCTTGCCGACATGAAGGCGCAGGATATCCTGAAGCGCCAGGAAAAACTCGAGCAGCGGGTCGGGACCTGCTGGCGGTGCAAGACCCCCATCGAGATTCTCTCGGAACGGCAGTGGTTCATCCGGATCAAACCGGACGAGATCCAGGACGCAGCCCACCAGATCACCTGGCACCCGGAGCACATGCTGCGCAGGATGGAGAACTGGGTCTCCCAGATGGAGTGGGACTGGTGCATCTCCCGGCAGCGGATCTTTGCAACCCCGATCCCGGTCTGGTCCTGCGCACAGTGCGGGGAAATCATAGTCCCCGATGAGAAGGATCTCCCGGTCGACCCGACGCTCGTCCAGCCTAAGCGCCCCTGCCCGAAGTGCGGAAGCACGAAATTTGTGCCGGAGCACGACGTGCTCGATACCTGGATGGACTCCTCGATCTCGGTCCTGAACGTAACCGGCTGGGACGGGTCAGGAATGCCGCCCTACTTCCCGGCACAGATCCGACCCCAGGGCCACGACATCATCCGGACCTGGGCATTCTACAGCATCCTCCGGTCGGTTGCACTCACCGGGAAACGCCCCTGGGACGAGATTCTCGTGAACGGGATGGTCCTCGGGGAAGACGGCTTCAAGATGAGCAAGAGCAGGGGCAACATCATCATGCCCGAAGATATCGTGAGCAAACATGGTGCGGATGCACTCCGGCAGTGGGCCGCGATGGGCGCCTCGACCGGTTCCGATATCATGTTCAACTGGAACGATGTGGTCTCCGCATCCCGGTTCCAGACCAAGATGTGGAACATCGCGAAGTTCGTCCTGTTCCAGACCGGAAAATCCGGCTATAACCCGGATGCAAAGGTAATGGCACTCGCGGACCGGTGGCTCCTTGCAAAACTCTCGGATACCGTGCAGGAAGTAACGAAGCAGATGGAAGACTACCAGTTCGATCTTGCGTTAAAAGCCATCCGGGAATTCGCCTGGGATGTCCTTGCCGACAATTACATTGAACTGGTGAAGGGCCGGCTGTACGCGGAAGGAGAGGACCGGGACTCTGCCTGTCTTGTCCTCGCAACCGTATACGATGCGCTCTGCCGGCTGCTCGCGCCGTTCACCCCGTACTTTGCGGAGGAATGCTACTCGTACCTGGGGAAGGGCAGCGTCCACAAGCAGCCCTGGGTCACTTTCACGTTCGATGATCCCTCAGCCCGGGCCGAAGGCGATCTCCTCGCAAAGGTCGTTGCAGAAGTCCGTAGATACAAGCATGATAAGGGCCTTGCCCTGAATGCACCCCTTGGGAAAGTCACCATCCATGCCCCGCACACGGTCGATGACCGGGGCGATGCAGGACGGACCCTGAATGCAGAGGTGCAGTTCAGGACCGACACCGCAAAACTGGACCGGGTGATCTCCGATATCGCGTTCAACAAGGGTGTGGTCGGGCCCGCTTTCCGGAAGAATGCGCAGGCATTCATGGCCGCAGTGAAAGCACTCTCACCGGAGCAGCTGGAAAACCCGCCGAAGACCATCGTTGTCAATGGGGAAGAACTGGAAATCCCGGAGGGAGCGTTCTCACCAAAGTTCTCCTATGT
>JBDKRP010000139.1:0-6658 GCA_039683275.1 Methanoregulaceae archaeon
TTCCCCCGGGGTCCGGTCATCCGGTGATTCCCCCGGGGTCCGGTCATCCGGTGATTCCCCCGGGGTCCGGTTATCCGGGGATTTCCCCCGGGTTCCGGTCATCCGGTGATTTCCCCGGGTTCCGGAAGTACGGCCGTAACTGCCGCCATCATTTTCAGACCGGATCCAAACCCGTCATATAGTTGAACGGATCTCACCTACTATACGTATGGCAGTACCTGATTCCGGTTTCCGGATACGCGGCTGGGTTGAACAGGATGGCAGGCGGTTATCCGACGCAGATATAACGGCAGCTCTTTCCCGGGATCCCCTGGCAGCTTCCCGGTTCGGGGGAGAGTTTTTTCTCCGCTGGAACGGGTGCATGGCCCGGGACCGGTTCGGGGTCATTCCCGGAAACTGCCCGGCCGGCAGCATCGTATGCGAAGGAAAACAGATCGGCAGCGTGAACCCGGACCCGGAACCCCGGGACATTGAAAATGCCATTATCGCTGCGGTACAATTGCGAAGCGACGAGGGGATAACGGCACTGTCCGGCGGCGTCGATTCAGCCCTCGTTGCAAAACTTTCCGGCCGGGAATGTGTTGCGGTCGGCCTTCCCGGTTCGCACGATCTCAAACGGGCTGCACAGGTAGCAAAGGAGCTCAGTCTTTCCTGCGAGTGCGTGGAAATCGCACCGGATGAGGTAGAGCCCGTGCTCAGGAAAGTCATCACTACCATCCCTGCCGTAGATCCTGTCAACGCCTCGATTGCCACGACCCAGTATTTCATTGCCCGCTGGGCCGGGGAGCATGGTCACCGGAGAATCCTGACCGGCCAGGGAGCAGACGAGCTGTTCGGGGGTTACGCCCGGTACCTGGAATCGGAAGATCTTGCTGCAGAGATGGAGCGGGATTTTCTCGGCCTCGCGGACCAGGCAAACCGGGACCAGGCGGTCGCCGCCCTTCACGGGACCTACCTGTCCCAGCCCTACCTGGATGTACGGGTTGTGCGCGCAGTACGCGCGGTGCCGCACCGGGACCGGCTGAACGGCAATATCCGGAAATACCTTCTCCGGAGCATCGCTGAACAGTATATTCCGCACGAAATCGCCTGGTACGACAAAAAAGCGATGCAGTACGGAAGCGGAATCATGAAAGTCATCCGGGACCTGGCCCGTAAAAACGGTTATAGCAGGTCGCTGCAAGGGTACTTAGATTATCTGAGGAGAGCGCCACATGGTGAGTGAACGGGACGTTTCGCATATCGCAGAACTCGCAGATATCGGAGTCGATCAGGAAGATCTCGCGCAGTTTACCCGCGAGTTCAATGCAATACTGGAATATTTTGATATCCTCGACCAGGTAAAGAGCGGAGAACCTCCTGCGCCGGACGAGGTCAATATCCTGCGGGAAGATGAGCCGGCGCCGTCACTCCCGCTGGACGAAATCCTGGGAAATGCCGGTGCAACGGAAGACGGGTTTATCAAGGCCCCGAAGGTGATGCAGTGACCGGGCCGATAATCCCCCCGGTCCCGGAAGACACATTCAACGCCTTCCTCACCATCTGCACCGGTAAAAACCACGGTACCGGCTCTCTTGCCGGAGTTCCGGTTGCCGTCAAGGACAATATTTCCACGAAAGGGATCGCAACAACTGCAGGCTCCCGCATCCTGAAAGGCTACGTCCCGCCCTATGATGCGCATGTCGTGGAGCTCCTGAAAAAGGAAGGCGCGATCATCTTCGGGAAGACCAATATGGACGAGTTCGGGATGGGTACGACTACCGAGAATTCCGGGTACGGCCCGACCCTCAACCCCTGCGATCCGACCCGGGTCCCGGGAGGTTCATCCGGGGGCAGCGCTGCGGCAGTCGCAGCGGGCATCGTCCCGATGGCGCTCGGGAGCGATACCGGCGGATCTATCCGGTGCCCGTCGGCATTCTGCGGTATTGCCGGCCTGAAACCGACCTACGGACGGGTATCCCGGTACGGGCTCATCGCGTACTCCAACTCGCTCGAACAGATTGGCCCGATGGCCCGGACCGTATCGGATGTTTCCCGGCTCTTTCGCGTTATTGCAGGCCACGACAAGAGGGATGCAACGTCCCGCGACCGGCCCTATGCGCACACACCGGATGGCGCAATCAAAGGCCTGCGCATCGGTATCCCGAAGGAGTACTTCGGGGAGGGCGTTGATCCGAACGTTGCGGAGGCAGTTCGAAAAGCAATCGGGCGCCTGGAGGAACTCGGCGCGACACCCCGGGAATGCACCATCCCCAGCATGCAGTATGCACTTGCCGCGTACTATGTTACCTGCACCAGCGAAGCGAGCAGCAACCTTGCACGGTTCGACGGCGTGAGGTACGGCCCTGCTGTCGAGACGAAAAAGTCCTGGCACGAGGCATTCCAGGACGTGAGGAGAGCGGAGTTCGGGAAAGAAGTCAGGCGCAGGATCCTTCTCGGGACCTTCGCGCTCTCGTCCGGGTATTACGGGAAATATTATGCAAAAGCCCAGATCGCCCGGGGCAATGTCCGGGAGGATTTCGCCCGGATCTTCCGGGACGTTGACGTGATTGCAGGCCCGACCATGCCGACCGTTGCCTGGAAACTCGGCGAGAAGAGCGATCCGCTCTCGATGTATCTCTCCGACATCCTGACCGTTCCCGCAAACCTTACCGGGATCCCGGCAATCTCGGCCCCCTGCGGAACCGTGGACAGGATGCCGGTCGGCCTGCAGATCATGGGCCGGCATTTCGAGGACGAGAAAGTAATCGATGTCGCGTACGCGTACGAACAGGCAACGCAGGGAGGCAGGGCATGAGCGAAATCATTGTCGGACTCGAAGTCCACTGCCAGCTCAATACGAAGAGCAAGCTCTTCTGCAGCTGCTCGACCGATTACCGGAGCGACGGCCCGAATACGCATGTCTGCCCGGTCTGCCTCGGCCTTCCCGGGACAATGCCGATGGTGAATAAGAAGGCCATCGAGTATGCGCTGAAAGTTGCAAAGGCCCTGAACTGCACGGTGCGTGAGGAATCGGAATTCTCCCGGAAGAACTATTTTTACCCGGACCTGAACAAGGCCTACCAGATCACCCAGTACGACAAGCCGCTTGCAGAGAAGGGACGGGTCACGATTGAAGGGGAGGACGGGACGGAAAAAGAGATCCGGATCACCCGGGTCCATGTCGAAGAAGACCCGGGGCGTCTCGTTCACATGGGCGGGGTCGACCGGGCCAAGTACTCGCTCGTAGATTACAACCGTGCCGGAATTCCCCTGATCGAGATTGTCAGCGAGCCGGACATGCGGTCCCCGAAAGAGGCCCGCAGGTTCCTGAACAAGCTGCGTGCTACCCTGGAATATCTCGCGGTGTTCGACAGCGAGAAGGAGGGTTCCCTCCGGGTCGATGCGAACATCTCTATCAAGGGAAGCGAACGCGTCGAAGTAAAGAATATCACCTCCTACAAGGGAGTCGAAAAGGCGCTCACGTTTGAGATCACCCGGCAGAAGAACCTCCTCCGTCGCGGCCTTGCCGTCGAACGCGAAACCCGGCACTTCCAGGAAGGACGGGGCGTCACGACATCGTCCCGCAGCAAGGAACTGGAAAACGATTACCGGTACTTCCCGGAACCTGACTTGCGGCCGCTCCGGGTCAGGGACTGGTTGGAAAAGATCGAGCTCCCCGAGCTTCCGGATGCACGGCGCGAGCGGTTCATGGCCCAGTATGGCTGTTCCCTCAACCATGCCCGGACCCTGACCGGTGATTTGCGGCTTGCGGACTTCTATGAGAAAGTAATTGCGGCAAAAGCAGATCCGGTCCTCGCCGCCACCTGGGTTGCAGATACCCTGATCGGCGAACTCAATTACCGGGACATGGGGATCGGGAACCTTTCCCCGGAATACTTTGCGGAGCTTGTCCAGCTCCTGAAAGAGGAAGCAATTACCGATAAGAGCGGGATTGAGATCCTCCGGGCGATACTCGATGCCGTGAAAGAGAACCGGCTCCCGGAGAGCCCGAAATATCTTGTCGGGAAGCTGAACCTGGGAAAGACCGGCGGCTCAGCATTTGCAGCCGAAATCACGGAAGTCATCGCGGCGAATGCAAAAGCTGTCGAGGACTACCGGGCCGGCAGGAAGGAAGCGCTCAACTTCCTGGTCGGCCAGGTGATGAAGAAGACCCGGGGCAGGGCGGATCCCGGCGAACTGAACCGGCTCATGCAGGAAGCTCTTGGCGAAGAGCCGGGGAAGTGATGGACCACGGCCATGCATCTCATCGTCGCTGAAAAGAACATATCGGCGAGAAGGATCGCCCAGATCCTTGCAGGGTCAAAGAGCCCTGATGAGAAGAAGGACGGCGGGGTGTCGACCTACTGGTTCGGCGATACCGTGGTCGTAGGCCTGAGGGGCCACGTGGTCGAGATCGACTTCGTGCCCGGCTACACCAACTGGCGCAGCGAGAAAAATACCCCCCGCAGCCTTATCGATGCACCGACAATCAAGGTCCCGACCGAGAAGAAGATCGTCTCTCTTTTCCAGAAGCTTGCAAAGAAATCGGACCGGGTAACGATTGCAACGGATTTCGATACCGAAGGGGAACTGATCGGGAAAGAGGCATATGAACTCGTGCGGGAAGTCAATCCCACGGTGAAAATTGACCGGTCCCGGTTCTCTGCAATAACCCCGCAGGAAATCTCCCACGCATTTTCCCATACTACCGATCTCGACTTCGCGCTCGCGTCCGCAGGGGAAGCCCGGCAGATTATCGACCTCATGTGGGGGGCGTCTCTCACCCGGTTCATCAGCATCGCGGCACGGCGCGGCGGACAGAATATCCTCTCGGTCGGACGGGTCCAGAGCCCGACGCTTGCGATGATTGTCGACCGGGAGCGCGAGATAGAAGCATTCATCCCGGAGAAATACTGGCAGCTCGGTCTCGACACGGAAAAATCCGGGGAGACCGTTGAAGCCCGGCACACAACGGCACGGTTTACCGATAAAGCACTGGCACTCGCAGCAAAAGACCGGAGCCGCGAACCCCTGGTAGTCACCGATGTGAAAAAGGGGGAGCGGATCGACCGTGCCCCGACACCGTTCGACACCACCTCCTATATCGTTGCCGCGTCCCGCCTGGGTATTTCTGCGGCCCGGGCGATGCGGATAGCGGAAGACCTGTACATGAACGGGTACATCTCGTATCCCCGTACCGACAACACGGTCTATCCCCCGTCCCTGGACCTGAACGGCATCCTGAAGATGCTCCGGCCAACGGCCTTTGGGAAGGACGTGGACCGGGTCCAGGCAAACCGGCGGCCTGTGCCAACTGCAGGAAAAAAATCGACGACCGACCATCCGCCAATCCACCCGGCAGGGGCAGCTAAGAAGGAAGTCCTGAGTGACGAGGAGTGGAAGGTATACGAGCTCGTGGTCCGCAGGTTCCTTGCAACGCTCTCCCCGGATGCCCTCTGGACCACCATGAAGGTGAACTTCGATGCGGGCGGGGAACCGTACACGGCAACCGGCGGCCAGCTTGCGTCGCCCGGCTGGCGGGCTGTGTACCCCTACAGCGAAGCAAAAGAATACGTGATGCCTCCGTTCGTAACCGGGGAAAAACTGCCGATTAAAAAGGTCAGACTTGAGGAGAAAGAGACCCAGCCGCCGCCCCGGTATTCCCAGAGCAGGCTCATCCAGCAGATGGAGGAACTGGGACTCGGGACAAAGAGCACCCGGCACGAGGTCATCCAGAAACTCCTCTCCCGGAAATATATCGAAGGGAATCCTCTCCGCCCGACGCTGGTCGGAAGGGCGGTAATCCAGACCCTTGAGGATCATGCGGCAACGGTCACCGCACCCGAGATGACCCAGACCCTCGAACAGCACATGCAGCTCATCAAAGAGCGCAAAAAAGAGCGGGACAACGTGATTACCGAATCCCGGGCAATGCTGCACAAGGCGTTCGACCAGCTTGAGGCGCACGAGCAGGAAATCGGGGACGATATCCGTGATATGACCGCGGAAGAGCTCACGCTCGGCGCCTGTCCTTCCTGCGGGGGGACACTCCGGATCCGGCATACCAAAGGATCCAGCCAGTTCATCGGCTGCGCCCGGTACCCGGAATGCAGTTTCAACATCGGCCTTCCGGGAACCCAGTGGGGACTTGCGGTGCGGGGAGACGAGGTCTGCCCCACCCATCACCTCCACCACATCAGGCTTGTCCGGAAAGGTGCCCGCCCGTGGGAGATCGGCTGCCCTCTCTGCCAGCATATCTCATCCAGCAGGGAGACTCTTTCTCTTATCTCCGGGATGACCGAAGACCAGATAAAAACGCTCCATGCAAAGCATATCTACAGCGTGCAGGACATCGTGAAGATGGACCCTGCGGCACTTGCAGCAAAACTGGCAGTTCCTGAAAAGGAAGCGGCACGGCTTCATGACGATGCAGTACGCGTTCTCGACCTTCTCAGGCGCAGATCGGAATGCAAGAAATTTGTGAGAAAGTACCTTATTCCCCGGAAAGGCCGGAGTAATGCCCAGGTCATGAAAAACCTGCACAATGCCGGGGTCGACGATATCGAAGGCATCGTGACCGCAGGGCCGGAGAAACTCAGAAGTTCCGGTATCAGCGAGAAGGAAGCTGCAATTCTCGTAGCGGAAGCAAAAGCCGAATCGGCAGAAAAGCGGATGA
>JBDKRP010000140.1:0-1913 GCA_039683275.1 Methanoregulaceae archaeon
TCATGAAGATATGATCCACCGGAATTTTCGGTTTTATGATAATCGATATCCAGATTCCGCCGGGAGGCGAGACCCATGCACGACCGAGCCGCCCGACCCCCCCGGTCTGTTCCTCGGCAATAATTACGAGGCCGTGCGGGGGCTCTGCGCCTTCCTCCGAGAACATCTGCTTTCCGACCCAGATTGTTGAAGGCGTGTTCTCCAGGTACTGCATTTCCCGCCCGATGAACCGGGTAGTGAGTTGCTTCTTTACTTCGTAGGGCAGGAGCCGGTCACTCTTTGCTTTCAGCGAGTACCCCTCTTTCTGCGATGACGTGATATCGTATCCCATACACCGCAGGTCCCGGATATGTTTCCACACCATGGACCTGGTTATGCCCAGTCTCCGGCTCATCTCCTCCCCGGACACGGATCCCTTTTCCGATTCCAGGATCTCAAGGACTCTGAATGCAGATTCTTTCATCGTTTCACCGCTTTGCAGCGATCCCTTCTCCCGGGAGCGGGCAGGGATCCTTACCGCAGACCTGCTTGAGGATCATGGTCTGGTGCTCCATCAGGGTGGCAAGATCGAAAATTCCCGTGATGTCCACGACGCCGATTGCCCCTATCGCCGTGCCGCTTCCGTCCCGTATTGGTGCCACAATCACCGGCACTCCTTTATACGGGCCACTCACGGGAGTAAGTTTCTTCAGTATATTCTCTGCGATTACTTCTTCCAGGATCGGCCCCGTGTAATTCCGGTCAACAATACGTCCGTCTTCGATCCGGATTCCCGGCCGGTCTGTTGATCGCGCCGTGACCGGAAGGCGGTTCAGGAGTTCATGAATCGCCATTGCAACCGGTTCGAGATCTCCTGCTGCCGCGCAGGACGAAATGGTGTAGTTCTGCATGGGAGTCCCCAATAACTCCGTCGTTGCATCACTAAAATAAGGTTTCGGAACCGGATGAACAGAATTTCCCGACAAAACCCCGTGACGGGTATTCGTGAATGCTTGTCACGAGGATCGTCCCGTTGCCGATGGTCCGTTCCAGGAGGACTGCTTTTCCTTCAGCAGTTGCAAGAACGGTTGCATCATACTCCGGGAAGAATCCGTCGCAGGGAATACAGGTGTGATCATAGTCGCTTGCGATGGCAGAATTATCGGAACTCCCTGGAAATTCGAGGCAGTAGTCCACATATCCGTGGGAATAGGTTACCGGGAACGCGAGCCAGTCGTACGCATCGGAACGGTCGGCACCTGCGCCGAATACCAGGAGATTTCCTCCGTTCTCTACAAACCGTTTCAGGCGGGATGACGAAGCCCGGAGTGCCGGAAGAAGGTTTGAGTATTTCGGGTTTGCGAACCCGGTCGGAATGATGAGTGCGCTGAACCTTCCCCGGTAAAACGGGGTTGCGACGACCTGTGGGGTGACCACTTCGCAGTTAACACCGCAGTCCTCGATATACCGGTCAAAGAACTGTTTACTCTCCCCAAAGAGTCCTGCCCGTGTTGTCATCCTTTGATCACACCCAGGGGATCGAGCCTCGCCACCAGCCGGGAAATACCTGTTTCATGGACTACCCGTACGACTTCGCTGCTCGGCTTGTATACCTCCGGGGCTTCATCGGCAATCGCGGCGTCCCGGTGAGCCCGTACGATGATCCCCCGGTTCTGGAGGCCGATCCGGATCTCTTCCCCGGAGAGCCCTTTCTTTGCCTGGGTCCTGCTCATGATCCGGCCTGCGCCGTGGCAGGTACTGCCGAACGTGCGTTCCATCGCAGTCCGGGTTCCTGCGAGAAGGTACGATGAGGTTCCCATACTGCCGGGTATGATGACCGGCTGGCCGATCCGGGTCAGTTCTGACGGGAGGTCAGGACTTCCCGGGCCAAATGAACGGGTAGCCCCCTTCCGGTGGACACAGAGCAGTCTTTT
>JBDKRP010000141.1:0-28873 GCA_039683275.1 Methanoregulaceae archaeon
GAATCGAGAAGGGATCGTGCTGTCAGAGGGGAGTCACCTCTACGATCATGCCCTTATTGGGATACCGCTCGACAATATATTTTTCGCCCGGGATCTTCCCTGCGGATTCGGAGAGAACCCACCACGCAAGTTCTATTGTGCCCGGCATAACCTCGAATTCTTCGGTATCGATAAGGGGGAATAATGCATCCGGTTTTCCGGAATATTCGATCACCCCATACATAACCGTCCCGTCTTCTGTGATATCCTCAAAGGGCCGGGCGGTGTTTCCTGCGATGCGTTTGAGGCGTTCCCGAAGCTGGACCGAATCCTTGAACCCGGAGGTACACCAGTGGACATTCTCTTTCTTCGCAAGATCCTGTGCCCAGGTTTTTGCTCCCCGGATGGCGTTATGCAGGCCGTCTTCCGGTTCAAGTCCCCGTTCCCGCATATGGGGAGCATTTGTCTCCCCCCATTCAAGTTCATTTATGTTCAGGAAATCAAGCTGAGGCAGAATCGCTCTGAGATGCTCAAGACCCGGGAGTGACGGGACTTCGATCCCAACGGAGAAGCCAAGTTCTTTCGCACGCTTTGCAGCTGCTGCATAAGGAGTTGACAGGATCTCAGGCCAGACCTCCTGGGGGGGATGAAGCCGGATCTCGTCGATGAGACCTTTCATGGCCTGGAGATGGCGCTCGGACGGAGCGGTTCCGGTATAGAGATGAATGTGATGGTCCGGGCCGAACCTGTCCCTGAGCATCCGGGCATAACCGGTCACCCGGTCCAGGACAAGGAGGGGTTCGCCTCCGGTTATCCCGGTACCAAGTGCGCTCATCGCCTCCGCCTCACGGAGCATGTCCTCCGGGGAACTGACTTCCCGATCGTTTGCGAAGGTAACATCGTTTCCCTGGCGTTCCCGGGAAAGCGGGCAGTACCAGCAGCTGCGGTTGCAGAGGCCGGTCACGAAGAGAACCATCTTTGCCCCCTGGTGACACAGTACGCACCCGGTGCTTGCAAGCCGCCTCTTCCTGGATGTGGCCCGTTTTTTTTTCATGCTGAATATCTATACCTGTTGGCATCGCGGCTCAAAAGGTTTCTTCAGCGGGAAGATCGGTCCGGGTTTCCGTGAGATTGGGAGTGTCCCCAGTGTATATGTGCCTGTATTTACGGTTTCCCCTCAGCGAGGGATATAATACCGAATCTATCGTATCCATATCTGCCTATGCATGTTGTGAACGGTAAGGAGAAGAGCGAGATCGGGCTCTCGGAAGTGATTGGTTTCGTTATGATTCTGGGACTGATCTCTGCAGCTCTTTCTATCTATCTCACGTACTCGGTTCCTGCACAGGGTCGGAATAACGAAATCTCCCAGATGAACACGGTAAGTGACACATTCAACACCTATAAGTTCGGTCTTGACAGTCTCCTGTTAAATAACGAAGTTGGTAGTGGTGTGAGTAATGTTTTTAATATGGGTACGGCACAGACGTATTCCACTACCGGAAATAGTTTTTTCCCGGCCCTGGCGCCAGTCGGATCTACTGCACTTTTATCGGTGAATACCCGGGAAGAATATCTGGTAATCAATTCTTCCTCACTTATTCAGGATTCTTCTGGTAATAACGCGAATACTACGCAGATACCGGGAAACCTTCCTCTTCCGTCGCAACCCACTGCATTGTGGGTAAATATCAGCAATATCGGCAATGGCGATCTTGCAAGCGGGTACTCGGTATTGCTTACCGGGAGTAACTGGACGGCTACGGTTACCCTCTCCCCGGTTTACACCTATTACAATAGTACAAAGTCGAATACGTGTACTACTACTGGTTCGACAGGCAGCGGGTATACGACTACCTGTATACCCAATAATGAGTATCTTTCAAATTACAGCCGGACCGATATTGTGGTATCCGTTACGAAAAACGGCGTGTCGACAATTCAGAACTCACGCGTGTACACCAATATAGCTGCAGGCAGTTATTCCCTGAATATTCTGGATCCTGTTTATGGACTTCATCCTTTTATTTCATATCCCTCGTCGGTGAGCGGTTCCTATAGTAACATGGCTTCAAACAGCTCGATAAGTTCCTCCGTGGTGGCGGTTTACGGATATCCTCAAACGTACCAGACCTATGTAGCTCCCCCCGGCCAGACCGGATTAAAGCTGGCTTCCGTGGAATACGATTCCCAGAACAACTATTGGATTCAGCAGGGATATTATTACGAGATGGGTGGTATTTTCCTTTCGCAGTATGCCGGAACGACCTATAAGCAGCCACCTTCTGTTTATATCACCTATAATTCTACAACAAACAACATAGGAGTAAAAGTTCTGGAGATATATTTCAGCAATAACACTGCTGTTGTTGGCGGATCCACTCCGGTACAGTTGAAAACAACGCTTCTTTCGGCCCGGTCCCTGCCCTATGCCCCGACCCAGCCAAATACGCAATGGGCTACGGTCACCCTGTACTCCCCGGATTTGAATAATGTCAATGCCTGGTGTACCGCTTTTAATGAGGCGGCATACACCAATGCCGGAATTCCCTCTGGTTCCGGGATGGTCAGCATAACAAACACGAGCAACTCATGCAGCATGACCCTCTCCGGAAATATCACCCTGAATGTATCCCAGATCGAATTTTCTGCCATGGTTCACAGTATTGGACAGGCAGTTACCTAAGATTAATATTTTTTTGGAGATTTCCCGTTCAATTTTAAAATCAGCGCCAGCATTTATTGGTATGTTCGAAGTCTTTATCCTGCCGGGAAAGAATATTTTTCCATATCTTTATGAAACCCCGGAAAATGGCGAATAAAAAAAGCAGTTGGATCCATGGCGATTTTGCAGTGTCGGATACCATGGGGGTTATCCTTCTTGTATCCGTTGCTATAATAGGAGTCACTGCGACTACCGTCACAGTAATTTCCCAGCCACATACAGAACAGATCCCTGCAATACAGGCCCAGGTTTCCACCGATGACGGCCATATCTATATAACGAATATGGGCGGGGATGCAGTGACGGAATCCGAACTGCGAATCTATGTTGACGGCCAGGTAACAGATTTCACATTCCCTGCGAACGGAGTATGGTCTATTGGCCAGACTATCTCGTCACCCATCACCTCAGGTACTTCTCCCAAAGAGGTTAGTATCGCCTATATGTCCGTAAGCAGTTCGGGGAATGGGGGGGATGGAGGAACTATCATTGCCTCCAGTTCTCTTACAGGATCATCCACGCTGATCAGTTCCGGACAAGGCTCTTATACCATATCGGCCAGTTCGAACAACGGGGGGAATATTTCCCCCTCGGGTTCGGTATCCGTCGGATTCCGGGGGAGCCAGACCTTCACCATCGCGAATAGTACGGGGTATTCTGTCAGCGACGTACGTGTGGATGGATCATCGGTTGGTCCTGTCAGCAGTTACACATTCAGCAATGTCATGGCATCCCATAATATCACAGCGACTTTTGCGAACCTGAAATATCAGGTCTCAACAACCGTGGTGAACGGAACCGGAGGGAGTATTTCCCCGGTATCAGCCACCGTAGATTATGGAGGCAGCCAGACCTTCAACATCACGAACAATACCGGCTATTATATCAACAAGGTGTTGATCGACGGGTTCCCGGTTGGCGCTGTCAGCAGTTACACATTCAGCAATGTTACTGCTCCCCATACTGTCACGGTGACCTTTGCCAGGTTTGCCTATACTCTCACGGCGACAGCAGGAACCGGAGGGAGTATCTCCCCGGCGTCTGCGACAGTTGCATATGGAGACGACCAGACATTCGTCATTTCGAATAATACCGGTTATTCTATCAGCAATCTTACGCTTGACGGGAATCCGGTTTCCTGGAATTCCGTTGCAGCCTGCAGCACGTATACGTTAACCAATATCACGGCATCCCATATCATCAATGCAACATTTTCCGGTCTGACCTATCCCATAACCGCGACAGCAGGAAGTGGAGGCAGCATCTCTCCGTTATCTGCCCAGGTGACGTATGGCGGAAGCCAGAGGTTTTCTATCACGCCCTCCTCCGGTTACTTTGTTAATTCCGTGATAGTTGACGGGACAACCCTCGCTTATCCTGTCAGCAGTTACACCTTTTCCAATGTTACCTCATCCCATACTATCTCTGCAACATTTATTACCCAGCAAAAGTTCTACGATATGCTCCTCAACACAGCCTATAAGCGGGGCGGATACTTCGTGGCAGATACCTATATCCAGTTTGTCGTGACCGGCCCGTACTCGTATATCTATGTAAACGGGAATACCGTCAGTTTGCCATCGGGTTCCGTAGTACGGGTGACGCTGAATTCCAACCAGACGGGCGGACTCTATGTAAGTGGCGGACAGATTACTACCATAGCATTTTCCAGTGCAACCGTATCCGTCAACGGAACCACTGTTGCAACCGGTTCTCTACCGGCAGCCTACGTGAGCTCGTATTCCTCCTATATATCAACGCTTACGCTGGTCGTCCCGGTTGCATCCTATCCGACATGGACGGATTTTGAATGGAATGGTGTTTCCATTGTTCCGGACGTATGTGATAATTCCCTGATTACTCTCTACGGCCTTGGTCCGAATTCAGCGGGATTGTTAAATGCAAATACTGTTTCGGGTTCTACCGTGTACTATGTCGGAGGCGCAACCTCGTACAGCCTGGCTATAACGCAGCCGGTTGTTACGGGAATATCCCCCGCCTCGGGATCAAGTGGATCAACGTGGGTTACCTATACGTGTTACGGATCCCAATTCGCCGGGGATAACAGTGGGATAGTATCGGTAGTCCTCCAGAAATCAGGATCCGCAAATGTGACTGCTACTCAGGCATATGTTCAGGATTCCGGAACACGAATAACCGGAGCCTTTAATCTCGCAGGTGTATCGAAAGGTACGTGGAATGTTATAGTCACCAATTACAACGGTGGAACGACTGCCTACCCCAATGCTTTTACGGTATATTGAAAATTTTTCTTTTTTTCCCGTACCTGCCAACGCACTGCCTGTAGCCAGTACTCCGGGAGCGATAATCATCGGCTGTCCTGACAGCAGATGCCTCAGACATACGAGATCTCTTTGGGTAGTTTTCCGAAAGCACGGGATTTCACTATGGGCGGGTATTCAAAGTCTTTATTATTTCAGGACAAAAACTATCCTTCACCGTTATGAAATTTCGAAAAACCGCAAATACTGAAGAATATGGCGAAAATCTCGATTGGGCAGTCTCAAATTCCGTTGGGGTAATACTTCTGGTTTCCGTGGTAATAATCGCGGTTTCGATAGTCGGGGTAAGGGTGTATTCCCAGCCGGTCACTCAGCAGGTACCTGTAGTATCTGCTGAAATTTCCTATGACGCATCTCACATCTATATTCTCAACAACGGAGGAGACACCGTGAGTCTCTCCACTATCAAAATCTATCTCGACGGGAAACGTATTACAGACTTCACCTCTTCTTCGGACAATGCGTGGCACATCGGGTCTCTTCTGACGATCCCTTTCACCGGTTCTCTGCCCGGCCAGGTGGGTGTTGTCTATTCCGGAACGGGCGGCCCTGAAGCTATTCTTGCCACCAGTTACCTTGGGACTGGTTCTGCAACAGGCCAGGGGCCTGAAAGTTCGAGCGCAGGCTCTTCGTATACAATCACGGCATCCGTGTCAGGTGGCCAGGGAACAATTTCGCCGGCGGATCCGGTTTCCGTGGGGTTCCGTAGAAGCGTAACCTATACCATGACCCCAGCCAGCGGGTGGGCTGTCAGCAGTGTGTACGTTGACGGGACTTCTGTCGGTGCCGTCAACAGTTACACCTTCACCAATGTAATGGACAGTCATACGATCAGCGTATCGTTTACTCCGTATCCCTAGTGTTACGGGCATCAGTCCAAATTCCGGAACCTACGCGGATACGGTAACGTTCATGCTTCCGGGTAGTGCCTCTCACCCCCAGCCCGAAGAGGATATTGCCAGTCAGAGAAAGTAAGGTACCTTTTCGTATAGCGAGTCTGGTATTCTGGAATGTCCTCCCGCCGGAGATCCGACCCGCTTTGCGAGTTTTTCTTCCCGGAGCAATATATTGGGAAATGAAAAAGATCGCCCTCTAATCTGAAATTGACACTGCAGGTGTCTTTGGATGAAACAAGCCTCTATATTGATGAACCTGAAGCAATTATATTAAATAAACCTACATATCAATTCGTTTTGAAGGGATTGGAATGGAAAAAAAACCTGAACAAGGATCAAATGAATCTCTTGAGATTGTCCTCACTGTTGCTCTTGTCTGTGTCGTCGGAATAATCTTCGCCGCAGCCGGGATAATGTACTTCAAGGTTCCTGTAGGGATGCAGCCTGCTGCATCCGGTAGTGCATCGGCAACGCCGACCGGGACGGTATCTGTCCCGGAATCGACACCTGTATCAGATACCCCGGTCGGCACACCGGTCTCCTCTCAACCTGGAGAGGTAATGACGGAACCTCCTACCCCGATAGTAACTGCCACATCAACCCTTTCCTCCGTACCAACATCAACACCCACCTCAGTACCTGCATCGGTCAGTACGATTGCTCCCACCGCGACATCAACACAGGTTTCCGGAACGATCTCCCCGGATGTCCAGTTCTCCATGACTCCCTCCTCAGGAGAGACCCCGCTCTCCGTTCAGTTCACCGACAAATCGGCCAATTTCCCGACTGCATGGCTCTGGGACTTTGGTGACGGAAACACCTCATCCCAGCAGAACACGTATCATACCTATACCTCAGCAGGACAGTACACCGTCACCCTGACAACGACTACCACGGCTGGAAAGCTTACCTCGGAACCAAAAACGGTTACCGTCACAAGCCAGGCCGAGGGCCTTTCTTCGGTGTACCCGGTAGTGCAGTGCGTCCTGAATAACGGGGACGGCACGTATACCGCATACTTCGGGTACCGGAATGACTACGCTTCCGCAGTCCCCATCCCGGTAGGCAGGTTTAACATGTTTACCCAGACTGCAGCAGACCAGGGACAGCCCACGGAGTTCCAGCCGGGTCTCCATTACAACGCAGTATCCGTAGTATTCAGTTCCCATGAGATCGCATGGACCCTGGGGGCAAGCAGTGCATCGGCATTCATCGGGACCACATCCTGTCACCTTTCCCCGACCGCAGCATTCGAAGGATACCCGGTCTACGGGAAACCCATGCTCCAGGTGACCTTCTCAGATGAATCCCCCGGTTCGCCAACCTCCTGGTACTGGACATTCGGGAACGGGGCAACATCCACCGAGCAGAACCCGAAATACCTGTACCAGAAGGCCGGGAATTATACGGTAACCCTGACGGTGAAAAACCAGTACGGCGAATCAAGCACGACGAAGACGGAATATGTTCACGTGAGTGAATAATCCCTTTTTTTTACCGGGTTTCAGGATGGCGTGGAGATCCTTGCTACTTCAGTCTCCCGGTTCACGAAAAGATTGAAGGCATTTTCCTTTGCATTGAACCTGACGAGAACGTTCCGGATCTGGACGATTGTCCCATAGCCTGCCGTTAAGAGGTCGCTGTTTTGTGCGGTCCGGTGGTACTCCGGAAGGATGGCAAAGACCGGGATTTTTGCAGTGCCGTCGCATATCTTGATCACATGGTTTTTTGCGTTCCCGAGTTCCCCGCTCATCACGGATCCAATTACATGGACCTTTCTTCCGGTATGGTGGTGGAGCGAGGAGAACCGGGCGAACTTTGCATGGGTGGGGACGTGAAATCCGTTCCCGGCGATTCCATCCTTCCTGAGAATCACGGATGAGAATTTGATGTCGGTGTTCAGGAACCGGTACGGTTCATCTCCTGCTGCAACCGCCCGCATCAGATCCGGTGGCGCAAGGGGTGGTTTTTCCTCGAAAGACCAGCAGGATTCCGGGCTGCACCCGGTTCCCCAGATGAATGAGCAGGGGCTGGAGATAAAGAGACCCCGCTCTTTGAGGGCAAGGGAAAGTATGCGAAGTCCGGGAGAGTTGATCTTGTCGGCGGGTTCCGTTATCAGAAAAGTACCCTCAGGGGAGAGTCTGCCCGCGAGCCGCATCACGATATCCGCTTTCGCGGGGATATCAAGGTCCCGGAGTTCGTTTAAGACATTCGAAAAGATCATGAGATCGATTCCCGGAGGGATGATATCCGGGGAGAGTGTTTTGATATCTGCAATGACAGGAGGACTGATAGTAATTCCCGGAACTCCCGCAGCAAATCCCGGAACAAGGTGCCGGTATGCTTCAAGATGTTCTTCGTCCCGTTCGATAGCGTTGATAACGATTTTTACGTTCGGATCGGCAACTCTCCGGTAAAAATCGGTGATCGCAAGGGGAACGACACCCGGACCGGTGCCGACATCCAGGATTTTCATCTCCGGTCTGAGAAGCCCCTGGCGGGCAAGATCTGCAAGAATGTGTTCGGTCTGGACGAAGTATGCCGGCATATGGTAGGCAAGATACCCGAATGTGCGGTATGCTTTTCCGTACGGGATCCCCCTTCCCGGCCGCTCATCCCAGTACCTGCCTTTCTGGAAGATGACGGCATTCCGGATACGGTTTAAGACCTGAGGATCGTTCCAGGGTTTCTGCACTTTCCTGCCGATGTACTGGAATACAAGATCTTCCAGTGCCGATGGGAGGTGGGGATGCGCGAGAAATGCAGCAAGCCGTCGCTCTGCATCCGGCGTGGGCGCGAAACGGTTTCCCCCCACTATCGCGTGCGGATCCGGATTTCCCGGATCGCGGGGGGGGCGGACACTCCCGTCTCTCTGTGTCCCATGAGGGTATTTCCCGCGTGCGGGGGAACCCCTTTGCCTGGCCTCCTCTCTCTTCACGTCCCCTTGATCTCGGTAGCGCCAGAGAAAAGGATTCCTGCTCCGGATGAGGACTCCGTCTGCCGATACGTTCAAACAGCGCGTCCTCCAACACTATCCTGACTGGTTTTTGTGACATATCCCGCAATCCATGATACGGTTATCATTGGGGCAGGGCCGGCCGGGCTCTCCTGTGCTCTCCATGCTGCGGCCGGGGGGAGCGTCCTCCTCCTTGAGAAAAACCCGGATCCCGGCCGCAAACTCCGGTTGAGCGGATCCGGCCAGTGCAATATCACGCATGGGGGAGAAATCCGGGATTTTCTCACCCGGTACGGAGAACACGGGGCCTTTCTCAAGCCTGCGCTCCTGAACTATTCCAACCGGCAGCTCACGGCATTCCTTGCATCGCAGGGCCTTGCGGTTGTCGAGGAACCGGATGGGAAAATATTTCCCGTGTCCCGGAAAGCGGCGGACGTCCTGTCGGTTCTTCTGACCGCGATCCGGGATGCCGGTGCGAAACTTGCCTGCGGGGAACCTGTTTTGCGGGTAGGAACGGAGCGTGACCTCTTTAGGGTAACGACCCCCGCGAGGACCTGCCTGGCACGCTCGCTGGTTATTACAACCGGGGGGAAATCCTATCCCGGCACTGGTTCGACTGGTGACGGGTATGAGTTCGCCCGGTCGCTTGGCCATACGATTGTTCCGCCCCGTCCCGCCCTGGCCCCGGTCTTTGCAACCGGATACCCGTTTTCCGATCTTTCCGGAATTTCATTCCGGAATGCCTGGCTCTCCGTTTTCCGGGACGGGAAAAAGGCCGGGGAGCAGGAAGGCGATCTTCTCCTGACGCACCGGGGATTCTCAGGACCCGGCATCCTTGACTTCTCCCGCTCGCTTGAACCCGGGGATACCCTGCGGATAGCGTTCCTCCCTAAAAGCGAAAGTACCGGGTTTCCGGAAAAGTTCACCCGCCTGGTGCAGGATTCCGGTACAAAACGGGTGAGAGCGCTCCTCGCCGCATGGCCGGTTCCGGACCGGTTCATATATCGGATCCTCTCCTTGTGTGCAATTCCCCCGGATATGACTGCCGCCCACCTCCCGGCGCAGGCACGAAAACAGATCATCGAACGCATGACCGGTTTTTCTTTCACCATTGAGCGGCTTGGCGGGTTTGAGGAAGCGATGGTTACCCGCGGAGGGATTCCCCTTCCGGAAGTCGATCCAAAAACGATGTCTTCCCGGCTGGTGGAAGGCCTCTATTTTGCCGGGGAAGTCCTGGATATTGATGGGGATACCGGAGGATTCAATCTTCAGGCTGCGTTCTCGACCGGAGTCCTTGCCGGGCAGACTATCGCAGGGAAAAAGGCAGGCGTGAAAAAGAGTTGAAGAGTCCGGCTTATTTCCGGGTTTTGGTATTCCGGGCACTTTGGATTTTTTCCCGGTGCCAGAGATATCCCCCGATAAGGACAATCGCGACAATAAGCGCAACGGCACAGGGGACAACGACATTTGCGGTTCCTGCCGACGATTCCTTTGCTCTCTCTGCCTGCCCGAGGGCGATTGCATTGTTCATGTTGTCCTGAAGGTAGGGATAATCCGGGTTGAGCTCCTGGACTTTCTGAAACGCTGCAAGGGACTCCTCGTACCTGCCAAGGGCTGCAAGGGAATAAGCGCGGTTAAACCAGGCGACATCGCTCGTGGGATCGACCGCAATAGCTTTGTCATACGAGGCGAGTTCCTCCTCGTACCTTCCCATATTATACAGGATGGCACCCCGGTTGATCCAGCCTTTCACATACGAAGAATTGATAGCAAGTGCCGTATCAACAGCCTGAATGGATTCATTATACCTGCCAAGCCGGTTAAGAACATCGGCTTTCTCGTTCCAGGCCTCGTAATACCGGGGATCAAGGGTCGTTGCCTGATTGAACGCTGCAAGGGATTTCCCGTACTCTCCGGCATTCGTAGAGTTAATGCCGGAGTTGTACGCAAGGATTGCATCTGGAGTGGAGGCAAGAGCCGGGAATGCCAGATGAAGGAGAAGGACGAATACGACCGCAAAAAGACAGGTACGGCCCTGTCCTTCCGGCAGTATGGCGGGTAGTAGTGTCACGGTATCACGCGATAGCCCGGATAGTCGGAGATCCTACTTCTTCTTTGCGGTTTTGTCCAGTTCGGCCTGGGCCTGGGTGAGGATGTCCTGAAATGCCTTCTGGAGTCCGTTTCCGGCGTCCCTGACCGATTTCTCTACGTACTTACGCCCTTCTTCCGTCTCAAAAAGTTCGCGTCCGACTTTCACGGCATTATCAATAGTCGCTGATACATTCTTTGTTACCTCTGCAACCCGGCTCTCGATCCCGGCCTGGCTGGTGTTTACCGGCTGCGCGGGTATCTGCTCCTCAACCCATTTCCCATCTACAAAACGTCCGTTCTTTTCAGTCAAGAAAATCACCTGTTCTTAATTAGGATTCTCCTGTCTCGCAATTAAGTATGGCGGATCGGCAAGCGAGCCTTACGGCAGAATATCCCGCAAAACCTAATGGGGCAGGAGACCCAACCACCTAAGTCCGATGGATCTGATCCTCACCTCCGTGTTTATCGGAATAGGGCTCGCGATGGATTGTTTCGCGGTCTCTGTCGCGACCGGGGGACACCTGAAAGCCGGGCAGCTGAAGACTGCACTCATTCTCGGTATTTTTTTCGGGGTCTTCCAGTTTGGGATGACCCTGGCGGGATGGGGCCTGGGGTCGGGTTTCGTTGCCCTCATATCTTCCTTTGATCACATTATTGCCGCCATCCTTCTCTTCGTGATTGGAGGAAAAATGGCGATAGAGGGATTGCGGGACGGTGAAGAGGAAGCTCCCGTAAACGTCATGAATTTGGTTGCGATAACCGTTCTTGCCGTTGCGACCAGTATCGATGCCCTTGCAGTCGGGATTAGTTTTGCATTTCTTGATGTTGCGCCGCTTGTTCCTGCCGGTATCATCGGGATCGTGGCGTTTCTCTTCTCCTGCCTGGGCGTATTCATCGGGGGAAAGATAGGTCACCTGCTGGGGCGCCGGGTAGATATCCTTGGCGGTGTGATCCTGATCCTTATCGGGATCCGTATCCTCGTGGGGATCTAAGAGAAAAACCCGATCTCCGGGACCCTTGGCAAAAACGCATAGTATCGGGGATTTGGTGATTTTTAAAAAAAAAGTGGAATATCAGGCCGGGGTTCCTGAAAAGAACCAGGTACTGCGTTCTCTTATTTTCTTCGCTTGTTCTTCTGGTTTGCAGCGATCTTTTCCTTTGGCGTCATCGGAGCCGCTTTTGCGACAGGGGTTTTTGCATCGGTTCCTGCGGGAGCTTTCACATCGGGACTATCCGTTTTGCGGCTCTTGCCTTTCTGATTGCCTTGTTCTTTCATGGTCGGTTATAGGGTGCAGAAGGAGATATACATTCTCTGTAAAAACCGATAATCCGGGCGTATTTTGAAAAAAACCCTGTCCCATGAATTTAAAATCCCGTTTTCCCGAAGGATGTGATGCGCCCCCTGCCGGGAAAACAGATCCTTCTACGTACTATACTCCCTGATTTCCAGGAAAAGATAGAGAGCCGCCGGAGGGAATTGAACCCTCGACCTGCTGATTACGAATCAGCCGCTATGCCGCTAAGCCACGGCGGCGCATTGCCTCACAATATCATCTTTCCCGCATAATAAACCTAATCAAAATCCCGGGAAACCGCCCCGCAGCAGGAGTGCTGAATGTTAATAATGTTTGACATTTACTATATTAGCTGATGACGCCTTCCCTCAAACCGCCACGGCCGCTGGTCTGGGCAGCAGTCGCACTCATCCTGTTTTTTGCCGCAGTCCTTGCGATAGAATTCTCATTTCTCTCGACTGCGAGTTCCCTGTCGGGAATTATATCCGGGAGTATGGACACAGCCGTCTCCCCGTTCCAGCATAATTTCTCTATCCTTGCAGGAGCGGTTGTTCTCCTGTTGGGTGCCGGGGCAATCTTTGTGTTCAGGAGCAAATGACCGGTTCCTGTGAAACCCGGGAGGAACAGATCCCGACAGAAACTCCAAAAGAATATCCCGCTTCACTGGTACATCCGGTTGGTCAGGACCATCACGACCCCGAGACCGACAGCCGCGCCAACCAGGAACGTGAATATATTGGGCTGAATATTGAGCGCAAACGGGAAGATGATCAGGCAAAATAAAATGCCGCTGAAGATAACTCCCACAGCGACTTCTCCGAATCCCATAGTATCAAGATTTTGTCTCGTTGCTATTTTACCATATCGTCCGGAACGCGGGTTCTGAAAAATGGGGAGAGGATCCGCGTCTCCGGGCACGGGGGTTTCGCGCTCTCAAGGAAAACTTCGCAAAAAATGCTTACTGGTAACCCTTGAGCGTCGTCACGTTCTCAACGTGCTGCGCGTCTTTTGCAGCATTGATGGTCCCGAACTTGCTCTCGTAATCGGCAACGCTGTTTTTCAGTACCTCTAAGAGCCGTTTTGCATGGTTCGGGGTGATGGACACGATGGCTTTTGCCCGGGCCTGGTTTATGGTCGGGATCTGGTGCAGGAACAGGAAGGTGAACTCATCCTCCTTGTACGCGACCTGGATCATGTTGCTGTACACGGGATCAAGCGTTTGCGGGACGTTTACGGCAATTTCCTGGTTTGTCATACCTACGTGTTGACACTGGGGGGTTATGGGTTTACCGGTGCGTTCCGGCTGTATTTTTGAGGAATGAATACATGTTTGATAGGAGGAACCAGGGAATCCCATGGATCGGCCGCTTCGGGTATCAGACCTCGTGAAAACTCATTTCTGCCCGGTACGTTTCTTTCTGGAGAAGGATGAGCCTGTGCAGGAACCCGGGCGGTACAGTGTCTGCAAACAGCTCGCGTACCATCTTGGCAGCCCCCTTGATACTGAAAGGATCTGGGATGAGGTTACCGGGGTAAATCCGGAAATTGATCCGGATCTCCGGCAATTCCTGGAAGAGTGTATCATCGCGTGTTCGGCACATCCCGGCTGGAGCATTCCGGCGCAGAACGATGTCCCGGTGCGGTCTGAGAAATACGGGATTGTGGGGCAGGTCGACAAGCTGTACGATGCCCCGGTCTCGTTTGCAATTGTGCGATGTACTGCCGCTCCCGATATCGGCGCATACCCGCAGGACCGTTTGAGAATTGCGGCGTACCACGTCTGCATCCAGGAAACCCTTGGCAGGAATATCGAAGGAGGATGTATCGAGTATCTCCCGAGCGGGATTACCCGGTATTTCCGGCCCCAGCCCCGGGACCGGAGGGCGCTCATGACCGCAATACGGTCGGCGCGCCGCATCCTGGATGGGGAAGAACCCGAAAAACCGGTGGATGCCGCCCGGTGCACCCGCTGCCCGCATGAACATGACTGCGTATCCGGTTCGCGGGCATCCCGGCTCTCCCGTTTCTTTCCGTGACCTGTGCCCGATCAGGCTATCGTTTCAAGGAGCGTCCTTGAAATGATATATTCCCCTTTTGCTTCGCGGGTGGTCCCGACTATCAGCCAGCGTTCGCTCCCGTGCCGCTCGCATATCCCGCAGGCCTCAATGGTTTCCCCTTCTTTGGCCTGCCCGCAATAGGTATGCGTAAAGGAGAGGACCCGGGATATTGTCTCATGCTCCACGTGGTACACGGCAGGACTGTCAAATGCCAGCGAGGCATCCGTGACCCGGGCTTCTATGGTCATCTTTCCTTCGATCTCGCCTTTACCGGAGGGAAGTGCGTCAAGCTTTTCATAAGACCTGCTGAAAAGAAGATCAAAGTACGTCCCGTCAATCTGGCCCCGGTTCCATTTCCGCTCTTCGTGCAGGAAAAATTCTTCGAATCCGATCTCGGGTTTCCGTTTTGCATATACCCGGTGCCACATGTCCTCATCGAGATCATCGATGGCACCTTCTGTAATGAGGCGCCGGAGCTGATCCTGCGCCCGGAACCAGGCGTCCCCGTACACTACGAGATCGATATCGGACGTTCCGCATTCCAGGCCGCAGAGAAGCGATCCGGTACAGCCGGCAGTTCCCGGCGCGAGGCCGAGGAGCTGGTTCAGTCTCCGCACCCGCAGGTCTCTCCCGAGGACCTCCGGCATAATCTCGTCAGGTTTATAGATCCGGGAAATATCCGAAAGGGGCACCCGGTGGATCAGGTCGAGGTACTGCGGCTTGTGCCGTGCGATGTACCGGAACGCGTCGTCAAAATCGTATTTGTTGTACCGCCTTCCGGATGGATGGACGCGTTCCCCCGCGGATTCAGGCACATACCGGAGCACGCAGCCGATACGTTCCCGGTTGTCATAGACGGAAACCGCGTACAGGCACCCATCCCGGTCTTCGATGAAATCCCGGAGGCGTAACGGCTGCATGGGAGATTCACCGGTGAGAAACAAGGAATTCTTCTATCTCTTCCGCGAGAGCTCCCCTGCGTATGATAGTCGCGGATCCGATATCTACGACGGTGCTCGGTGTCCCGGGAAGATGACCCCCGTCGATGTGGAAATCGTGGGGCACACGGCATTCCGCGAGCGTAGTGGGATCTTTCTCCCCGGAAAGGTTTGCACTGGTCGCGGTTATCGGGGCATCAAAAAGCTGTATGATCTGGTGGGGGATTGAATGCGCCGGGATCCGGACGCCTATCATCCCGGTCCCCCCGGTCAGGATATCGGGAATGGATCGTTTCGCCCGGAGGATCACCGTGACGGGACCCGGAAGAAATTTTTGGATAAACTCCTCGCTGCGGCAGTCTGTTTCGGCAACTGCGGCCAGCATATCGACATCCGAGACTGCTATCGAGATGGGTTTTCCGGGAAGACGGCCTTTTACTTCGTATACTTTCCCGATGGCTTCATCGGAGAAGGCATCCGCACCGAGACCGTACACCGTCTCGGTGGGATACACGATCAGCCCGTCATGGGAGAGGACCTGGACGGCCCGTTCTATCTGGTCCATCAGAATTCCCGTCCCTTCACCCGGTTGATATCAAAGACTCCTTTCGAACTGACATGCATCACGGCAAATACTCCTGCCTGGATGGGGTCGGTCACGACGAGATCGGCATGTTCCGGGACGCTCCCTGCCATTTTGAGTGCGATTACCGGTATTCCTGCGTCCCGGACCCGGTCGACGGCTTTTGAGACTTCGCCTCCCATGAGGGACCCGGCGAGGACCAGGATTGTCGCACGGGGAAGCCGTGCGACGGCATCAACCGCATTTGCAAGCGTCCGCTCCCCGACAAGCGGGATAGTGTCCACCGAGATCCGTTCGCCCCGGATGTTGTGACGGTCTGCCTCGTTCACGGCACCGAGAGCTACCTGGGCTACCTGGGCCCCGCCCCCGATAATGATCACGCGGGAGCCGAAAATATCGCCAAACGGCTGGTACGAACGGATATCCCGCAGGTCCGGTATTTTTCTCAGATCGCCAATCAGGGAACTGCAGTCGGGCCCTGAGAATTCAAACTCAAAATAGAGTTCGGCAAGGCCGGCGTAGGGGCCGGAGTCGAAAATTTCCTGGTTGATCATCACGATATTTGCTTCGTGGGCGGCAACGACCGTCGCGATGTCACGCAGAACCCCTTTGCGGTTCTCGGCGATGATGCGGATCGCGTGGAGTGCGGGCTCGGAATCGGTCATGCAAAAGATGCGATAGCCGGGGATCGAACCCGGGTTAGAAGCTTGGGAAGCTCCTGTCCTGCCGCTAGACTACTATCGCAGGTAGTATGCGTTATCATATTTTCCATGGCAATTGATAAAGGTATTTTCCTCTTGTTTTCTTCCTGTCTCGATACGATTAAGACCCGGGAACCAGATATTTCCGGAAACTTCCGAAGCGGAGCGTCTCCCGTACGGGTCTTCCCTTTCCGGGACCCTCCGGCACGGAAACTTGCAGATGATACCATGTACCCAGGAAAAAATACCATTCCGCATGCTTTCGCAGGATCCTTTGTGTTCCTCCTTCTTGCAGCCGGTCTTGCGACAGTGTTCCTCGTTCCTTCAGTTCTGGCAGCGACCTCCGGCGGGCAGGAAATTATCTACCAGGAAGATTTCTCGGCAAGTCCTGACTGGACCACGAACAGCCCGTCCCGGTATTACTGGGACTCCGCAAGCCAGACGTATCACTACAAGATTGAACCGGGCACCGGCTCCTATGCCTATCATGAAGTTCCCTGGAATGATACCTCGTTCACGCTGGAGTACGATGTGACACCTGTAACAACCATGGATGATACGGCATTCCGGCTGGGAATCGGGAAGAAGGATATGAACTATGAAAAAGGCCCCTGCGTCGTCACGTCCTTCCTGAACGACAAACATGGGAATATGATGGGCCTCCGGGTCATCACGCCCCAGAGCCATATGTTCGATTACACCAGCTGGGCATATTCCTACGGGGGAGAAAATGCCAAGTACCCGACGGTAACGTTTACCAGTAACCAGACGTACCATGTCCGGGTGAAATACGATCAGGATCAGCAGACCGTCTCGATGACGGTTACGAAACAGCCCTCCGGCAGCCAGGTCTGGACGTACTTCATCAAGACCGGTTCCGATCTCCATGATCTCGAACGGGTATACCTGACCTCAATAGGGGACTTCAGCGGCGGTGTGAATTATGCTGAGGGAACTATCGATAACGTAGTTCTCTCGGCGCCCGTTACGGCAACTCCCACACAGACGGTTGCAACCACGATCCCGATGTCGGCCGCAGCTACGAAAAAACCCGTATCCGCGACCGCAACAGCGTCCCCGACTCCTGCAGCCACCCAGTCCCCGGTCTCCCCGCTGGCAGCGATTACCGGTATCGGGGCAGCAGCTCTGGTCTCTGCATTCCTCCTTGCCGGGAAACGGCAATAATCCCTTTTCAGCGCTTCTCTGACCGGTCTACCCGGGACCCGCCAGGCATCACTTTATCGTCCTGACCGGCATATTCTTCGGAAGGAATTCTTTATCAGGTGATCCTGGCATGGTGGAATACGAATATGCGGTCTGCGCCCATTGCGAAGGTGCCGGATGTACGAACTGCAACCGGGAGGGGCGTGTCCTTGTACAGAAACCTGCGATGAAATGCCACCATTGTGACGGGGTCGGCTGTATCTACTGCGGGTTTACCGGCTGGACGCACCCAAAAGGGAAATACGACTGAACCCGGGCAAATCCCGGAAAAAATCAGTTTTTTTCCAGCATTCCTGAATCCTGAAGTCCCGGGAACGGGCGTTTCCCGGAATCGTTCCGGTTACCTCAGGGAAATTTCCCGTCAACAATTCTCGGGAGGATAGTCTCCCGGTACCTGGCCTCAAAGTACCGGTCGGTCATCCCGGCAAGGAAATCCCGGACGATCACGGCAGGCGGGGTAGCATCGCGGTATGCCTCGCTAATCCAGCCGGTAGTGAGGAATCCCTCGTAAATGAGCAATGATTCCGTACCCTCTTCAAGTTCCCTGAGGAACCGGGTAAAGAGTGTCCGGTACATCAGCCGGATCTTTTCCCGCTCGGAAGTGAGTTTCGGATTCTCGTAGATATTCCGGTGGGAGAATTCCCGCAGGGTGGCAAGCGCTTTCTCAACTTCAGGACTGTAGGTAATGTAACCTGGATCTTCTGCGTTGCTGTTTTCCAGGAGGTCGTTTATGAGCGTATTGATAATTTCTCCGTTGGTTTCTCCCAGGATTTCCCGGCATGCTTCCGGAACTGCATCCATGCCGGAAAGCAGGTTCACTTCGACAGCATCCTGGAGGTCCCGGCCGATATATGCGATAGTATCAGCGAATTTGACGACGCAGCCTTCGAGGGTTCCCGGAGCCCATCTCTTCCGTCCGCCTATTATCTCTTCCACCTTCCGGTCGAACGCTGGAAAGTCCGGGCAGGGCTCCGGAGAAATCCGGGAATCTGCGGATTCTCCGTTATGGGAGAGAATGCCATCCAGGACCTGGAGCGTCAGATCGCAGTTCTCAATAGTATCGAGAAACCGGACGCTCTGGACGTTGTGGAGGAACCGCCCGATCCCCTGTTCCCCGGAGAGTTCCGTGAGGCATTGCTCGCCGAAGTGACCGTACGGGATATGGCCGATGTCATGGCCGAGAGCGATCGCTTCGATGAGATCTTCGTTGAGCCGGAGCGAACGCGCTATCGTCCTCGCGATCTTCGAGACTAACTGGACATGGATTACCCGGTGGGTGATATGATCGTTCCTTACCAGGTAGAAGACCTGGGTCTTGTCGATATACCTGCTGTACGCCCGGGTATGGATTATCCGGTCGGCATCCCGCGAATAGGGAGCCCGGATATCCCCGGATTTCCGGTTCCACCGCCGCAGGGCATCGCCACTCCTCGCTGCCGATGGTGAGAGAAGACTCTCCCGTTCTCCCTGGTAGTCCCGGGTCGCTTCAAAGATTTCCTTCCGGAGTGGCCGCTCGTATCGCCGGTTCCCATCCATCTGCCGGAGGGTGCTGCTTCCGGGATATTAAGCATACTGCAACGGGATGCGGAAAAGAGGGATGTTACCTGCCGTACGTAACGTAGGTTTCCCCGTACTGGAGGACATGGCCGGACATTGCTTTTGTAAGGTCGTCTTTTGTCGAGCCGGACGGGAGATTGAGCAGCGTGTCCAGTGCATAGACCTTAAAATCGTACCGGTGCGTCTGGCCTTTCGGAGGACAGGGACCTCCGTATCCAATCCTCCCGAAACTGTTTTTCCCCTGGACCGCTTTCATCGGGAACGAGACTACCGGGTCTTTCGGGATCTTTTCCGGGATGAGCCGCACAAGTTCCATGTCCCATGCTACCCAGTGAATAAAATTCCCTCCGGGTGCATTCGGGTCGATCACGATAACTGCAAGGGACTTTGCCTTTTCGGTGTTCACCCCTTCCACGGATATCTGGGGAGACTTGTCCTCCCCGTCACACGTATATGCGGCAGGGAGATTCAGCACGGAAATTTTTATTTTGAGGTTTTCCATACGATTCACACTCCGTTACGTGATGGAAAGAGCCGGGGAGATAAAAAAGTATGGAACCTGACGGATTAGCCGGTGGCTACGGCAGCTGTTTCCCCGTACTGGAGGACATGGCCCCGCAGGGCGGCAATGAGTTCATGCTTTCCGGCTCCCGGGGACAGGCTGATCATTGCATCGAGGGAGTACACCTTAAATGCATACCGCTGCATCTCGCCCGGGCCCGGGCAGGGCCCCGTATATCCGATAGTCCCGAAATCGTTCCTGCCCTGGAGGGCGCGTACCGGGATTTCCACAACCGGGTCGTTGGGTATTCCCGAAGGAATTACCGGCCCGGGGGGAAGATTCCAGATGAGCCAGGGGGAGAACGAGCAGCAGGTTTTGATGAAGGGATTGAATGCCATCACCGCGAGAGATTTCGCTGCCGGGTCCAGCTCTTTGAGCGTTATCCGGGGGGAGCCGGTACCTCCGCTGCACAGGGTGTCCCGGGGAAATTCCAGGAAATCCAGCGTGACAACGAGCGGTTTCATAGGGAGGTAATCAGGGAAACAGATGTATAAATCCTGCGGCGCATGCAAAGACTATACCTATTTAACGATTTTTTACCCAAGTATCTTAGGAATACCCAGGTTAATCCGGGAAACCAGCGATCAGAAACAGTTTTTAAGAGGAGGAATATTGAATGGCAGGAAAGAATCCGAAGAAACCAGAACCGAAAACCTCCGCCCCGAACGGGGAGGAATGTACGGAAGAGAAGTGTGCCGGTTGCCCGACCGCCAGCACCTGTTCGAGTGCCAAGACCCCCGGGGCAACGGGCCTTCCCCCGAAAGCTACCCTCAACGTGAAACATGTAATCATGGTGCTGAGCGGCAAGGGCGGCGTCGGGAAATCGACCGTTTCCGTGAACCTTGCGTACGCGCTTTCGAACCACGGGTACAACGTCGGGCTCCTCGACCTGGACATGCACGGCCCCAATATCCCCAAGATGCTCGGGATCGAAGACCACAAGCTCAGCGCTGTGGGAAACCGGATTGAACCGGTGCGGGTTACGGGATCTCTCTCGGTAATTTCGATGGCGTTTCTCCTGCCCGATACGAGCACCCCGATCATCTGGCGCGGCCCCATGAAGATGTCGGCCATCAGCCAGTTCCTGAACGAGGTGAACTGGGGCAACCTCGATTACCTTGTCGTCGATCTCCCGCCGGGTACCGGCGATGAAGCGCTCACGATTGCCCAGCTCGCCCCGAATATGGAGGGGGCGGTCGTCGTCACAACTCCGCAGGATGTCGCTACCCTCGACTCCCGGAAAGCCGTGAAATTCGTGGAGAAACTCGGACTTCCGGTCATCGGCATTATCGAGAATATGAGCGGGATGGTCTGCCCGCACTGCGGGGAAGCCATCGATCTCTTCGGGAAAGGCGGCGGCGAGAAGATAGCCAGGGAGCTGAATGTCCCGTTCCTTGGCGGGATTCCTATCGATGTCGATATGCCCAAAGCCGGTGATGAGGGGCGGCCCTTCATCATCCGGAGGAAACAGAGTGCGACCTGGGAAGCAATGGACAAGGTCATGGAAGCACTCGTCAAGGTGGTCGAGGGATAATGGATTACCTGCGTGTTCTCACCGGGCGGGAAAAACCGCTTCCGGTTTATGAAGCGATCATTGCTGCGATTGAGAACACGGCAACGTTCCCCGATCTTATCGAACCCATTTACCGGGAAGCGTCCGGATACGATGACGATACCCTGGACCGGTTCCGGTTCGCTCTCGTCCGGCTCCAGATCCATTCCGATATCCACCGGAACGAGGATCTCGAGAAAGCGATGAAAGTCAAGTACATCGCCCAGGTTCTCGAAAAGATTGTTTTCGGCAGGCTGATGCTGGAAGGCGAAGAGCCGGTAGCCGAGTGAACCGCCCCGGGCCAGGTACGGAATGCGGGCGGGCAGGATCCCGATCTCTCTTTTTCGGACCGGGAATCCTGTTTTACTGCGTTAAATCGTGAAAAATTCGTGCATTAAATGGTATTTGATATAGATTTATCTAGAAGGGAGCTGAATAGATGAGAGACAAACTCCCTGGAATTGTGGCCATGGTTCACGGCACCTGTCTGAACTTTTCTGGAGAATGATACCCTATGACTGCTCCTTTCCGTATGCATACCGCAAAAACGACCTGTCCGGGCTGTAACGAGCAGGTGTACCTGGATGAACTGGTCCGGGGCCGCTGCCCGCTCTGCGGTTGTTCCCTGGAAGATTTTGAGGATGAGGAGTTCGACGATTCGTACGAGCGGCAGGATTTAACCTGGCTCGTTTTCAATTATTTCATATACAAAAAGTTCGACGAGCTCGGGGCTACCCCGCTCCAGGTTATGCAGTTCCTTACCGAGAACGAGTCCCGCTGCGATATGGACGGGGAGCGGTGGGCGAAGGCCCAGTACAATCTTGAAGTTCCCATGAAGTTTTCCGAGCGGATCCGCCCCAAGCGGTGTGCTGCCTGCAACCGGCTTTTTATCCGTGGCGGGAAAAAACGGATATCGGGAAGCCTTGCAGATTCAAGCCCCGTGATTCGGTACGAATGCGGCCTGTGCGGAACCGGAAAGAAAGAATAATTTCTCCGGAAACGTTCCGTGTACAGAGGGAGATCCGGGTCATGAGATCCCGGATTCCCTGAATTTCACGAAAATATTCCGGTTTTTTGATTTTTGTGCTCCAACACAGTGTTTCATATACTCAGGCAGCGTTTAGTATAGTGCAGTTTTATAATCGAGACTGTTTGAGTAAAACCATGTATGGATCAAAGTTTGGTGGCCCGAGAGATTTCGGCCCCCGTGAAATGACAAAAGTAGTCTGTTCAGACTGTGGAAAAGAGTGCGAAGTACCATTTAAGCCGACGGAGGGAAGGCCTGTCTATTGCCAGGAATGCCTCCCGAAGCACCGGAAACCCCGGTTCTAATTCAATAATTCGGAAATTTTTCTTTTTTATCAGTTCGTGAGGAACTGGTTATCTATTGTTTCAGTCCGGCAATACCTGTCGTTCAGGACAACCGTTTCAATCAGGACTTTTTGGAAATTCACCCTGCGGTACCGAACAAACCCTGTGCGTCCTGCCGGATTTCGGAAAAACGTATTCCCAGGCGTATCACAGGTACCGGTTCCTGCGCAGCCAGTCGATCTGGGGCATCGTGTACCGGTACATGATATCGCATTTCTCGTCCTGGAAACTCCAGGGGATTACGATCAGGACATCGCCTTCCCGGATCCAGACCCGTTTCTTGATCTTGCCCTTGATCCTGCCGAGGCGGGTGACCCCGTCAAAGCACCGGACCTTGATGTGGTTTCCCCCCATCATCAGTTCGGCGGTTGCGAAAATCTCACGATTGCGTTTTTTCGGGAGGCGAACCCTGATTGTCTCAATACCGGCCTCGCTTACTTCTTCAACATCGAACTCATCGCTGTTGTTCCCCTTAACGTCTCTTGGAATCCGATCAACCCCAGCAAACGATAATAGTGATATAGTCAATGCGGTGGAGGGGGATTAAAGTATCCGAACCGAAGGGTTTACGTCGTGATTGCAGGAATACCGGAGCAGATGTCCGCCGGGCAGTGTTTCCGGGAATTATTGGACGAGTTCGATAGCAATCCGGAGATCGATATCCTTGAAGGGTTTGTGGATAAAGCCGTCCGGCTTGACAAACCATACTTTTGAGAGCGTTTCATCGTCCGCGGAGCCGGTCAGGAAAATAACCGGGGTTTTAAAATCGCGTTTGATAAGACGGGCAGTTTCTATCCCGTCAATCTCCCCTTTCAGGCCGATATCCATGAGGACGACATCCGGTCTCGTCTTTTTGACCTGTTTCAGTGCTTCTTCACCCGAACCGACTTTGGCACATACAAAATATCCCAGGTTTCTCAACCTGAGTTCGATAAGGTTCTGTATGACAGGATCATCCTCTACAATGAGAATGTTTTTTTCGTTCACGAGTTGCCGCAGCCCCTATAGAAACGTTACTTGACTACTATCACTATGTAGTAAAATAAATTTTTCTATATGTGTTGGAATGATTCTGACAGATTTTATGGGATTTGGTACTATTTGCTGCTTAAATACAAGGTCTTCTTTTTGCGAAACTAGATCTTTCTTATCCGGCAACTATTGAGAAACCTGATGAGTATAGTGGCACTGATCTCCGCCTTAAGTGACCCCCTGACGGCATCGGGTACGGTCTCCCCCTTTTGTTTTTGACGGGCACCTGGTTTTTCGGGAACCGTACCGAAAAGCGTGGTGTTCAGGACCGGACTCGGGATCTCCCTGCGTGATTATGAGGGTACCCCTGGACGTGGATGTGTGTCCCTGTTTTTTAGAACCCGGATCTTCTTGACCAGACAATCAACGGGGAACTCCAGCTCGTGGTCGTCGCGGACCTCGCGGAACATTTCCCCCGGTACAAAAATCTCCACAGGGGCAGGTCCCGTCACAGCGGGGGAAGCGTCTGTATCGAGATCTTCCTTGAATTTGAGGGAGAGATGAGGATGTGCGAGGTACAGGACGTGATCGATCGGATGAAAGCGTCGCTGGAGAGAAAAATACCCGGAAGTTCCGTGAACATCATCCCCTCGAACGGCAGGCCCTGAAGGACCGGCCTGTCCCGGATTTTTTTCTTTGCCATGCGGTGCGACACGGGTCAGAAATGGCGGCTTTCATTTTTCAGACAGGGCGTCCAGGATTTTCCTGACAACCGTCTCACCATCGTCATTTGAACAGCTGAGAGTGATATCGGAGTACTTCTCGTACAGGGGAGATCTCTGGTCGTACATTTCCCGGAGGCTCCTTCCTGCCGGGAGAACGATACCCCGGGTCGTGATATTCCGGATCCGCTTTTCCATTTCTGCAAATGAGATCTCCAGGTAAACCAGAATGCCCTCGTTCTTCAGGTGTTCCATAGCCTGCTTGCCCAGGACAACGCTGCCGCCCGTTGCAAGAACCGTATTCCGGCAATGCAGGGATAGTATCGTTCTCTCTTCGGTTTCCAGGAATGCTTCGGGCCCGTCCGTATCGATAATCGCCTGCAGGAGTCGCCCGGCCTGTTCCTGGATCACGATATCTGTATCGATAAATTTCATCCCCAGCGTCTTTGCGAGGATGACTCCAGCCGTGCTCTTGCCTGCGCCGGGCATGCCGATGAGAATGATATTTTTCACAGGGTCGCAATCTCCGGAATTTTGGATTGAATATCATTTTTCCTGCCCTCGCAATCAAATATACGGCTCATGGCAATCTTCTCCCCGAAGGTTGGCACGGGAGTCCCTCCTTTGGTACGCGAGAGGGGAGTGGCGGTCTGATCTGAGGGTGGGGGGACCCTGTCCGGATCGCTACAGAGGGGGATCTACAGGGGGGTAAACCGGGTCCGGACAGGGACCCCCCTCCCACAAGTCCGCGGGGTGGGGTGTACCCCCCTGTCGGGTACGGGTGTGGGGGTGGCTGTTTCGTACGAAAGAGGGGGGGCCACCCATCAGGGGATTGCAGGGGAATCAGTACCTGGTAGGAAACCGGTTCCCATTTTGTCAGATGGGTGAGGAAAGCAGGTGAGGAATTTATCAGGAGTACTCCCGGAAATCCGGAGAATTGAGTTCAGGCGAAATTCGGGGACAAGATGATTTCATCAGAAATTTTGGAAATCCAGAAGGTCGTAACACCTGAAGGAAGTGTGGAATACGTTAGTATTCCCCGAACGGTGCCGGGTTCCGGGTGAATCGTCGATGATAAATCCTGTCCGTTAAGGGGAAATGTTGGGAGATGGCCTGAATTACCCGGGTTTTCCGTTCCTGTGTCATGGAAGAAAACCGGGGTTTTTTATAAGTATCTTCCCCACAATGTATCCGGATATCCCCACGGAGTATTCTTTCCCATGTCAACGACACCCCCCTCAGCCCGGTCTCCCATGTTCAGCCTCGTCATCATTATTGTCTGTATATCCGCTGCGGGAGCTTTCATCGCGGGTCTCCATTATTACGCGGTTGACCTGCCTCAGCAGAGTGCCCAGGCTCCTTCAAACGGCTGCTTCCTGGGAATCTGCACGGGTGGAGGAGAGGGTACGGTTGGAGAAAACACCCGCTGCCCGGCTTCTGTTTCTTTTGACAGTTGTGCCCAGTACGGGGGATCCGATTGTTACCAGTGCATAACCTGGGGAGAATCAGCTTCCGGTTGTGAGATTTCCGGTGATGAGGCAGTGAAGATCTGTACGGGTGGCTATCAGGAGACCTGTTACGAAGTTGCCGGTGGATTGACGTACTGTGAGTGATGGGTCCGGAATACTTTTTCACTATCTTTACAGGTTCCTTTTCCATCGATGAAACTGGCCAGAAAAGATAAGGCCCATACTATATTATTCTCTTATAAATCCCGTAAACGCCCAAATCCGATCCGGCACGACCTTGTACCCGATCCCACTTAGCCCACCCGTATTTTCGCATTACGGGCCCCGGAATACGGGCGTGAATTGAGGTTTATTTGAGAAAATACCTACAATATACAGAGTAAATATTTCGGGTAACCGAAAAGCCTGTTCCGGGTTGATCCGGGTGAACAAACGAGGGGTATCCGGGGCCGTATCGAGCCCGGATTGAGATCGCAGAATAGTGATCCGGTCCCGGGACTACCGTTCCGGAATCGGTCCGGGTCCCAAGTCCGGCACAGTCAGAATACGCCCGTATTGAGCCCGGATTCCCCGGTTTTCCGGGCCGGAAGCGGGTTCCAGCGGAAACGGTACCCACGCCTACGGAAAATATTGATATAATCAAGTATTTTTCAAAAATAAGCAATTAAAACGCTCTGAATTTATGCAAAATAGCGGCGATTCGCGGGCCCCGGATTTTGGGATCGATAGTTTCCCTGTCAGACCCTGAGATCGGGCCCGGAAGGGGCCTTGGCGGGGCCCGGTTGTACCGACGGAGAAATTGCGTATATAAAGGGGTCTCATTCGATCCGGGACTTCGGGAACATCCCGGCTCCAATAATCAGATCGTATGCGGGATATTCCGCCGTCATCCGGCAAATGGGATACCGGAACATCACTCATGCCCGCAAGCGGGCGGAGGGTCGGGCACGCGAACTCGGCACGGAATGCGGCTTCACAATTTTTCGAAAAAAAGGAGAACGATTGTTGTTCCGGGAACCTCAGCGGATCAGTGCGAGGAGTAACGGCCGTGCCCGTCCCTCCGCCAGGCCACTGAACAAATTTCCTCATCCCGAATAACAAAAGACTATTGAAGCCCGGGTACAGAATCATGGTTACCTGTATGAAACCCAAAGTCACGGGTAACCCGAAGCCTGTCAGAAAAGCGGGGATGGCCGTTCCTTCGCCTGGTGAGGAAATCGGTTCTCCCTGTCACGCAGAGCATTTACCGGGATCACCAATGGCAGTCTTTGAAACCAATTCCGGGAAATACGGAACCCGCAGCAATGTCGAAACCCTGCTATCGGATATCGTGGCAAGACTTGAGCGGATCGAAGAGAAGATTGATGAGAATGTCTATCCCCCCGAATCGGCTATCCGGCCGGAATATATCAAAAAAGTGAAGAAGGCACGATCTGACATTGCTGCCGGGAACAGGAAGGAATACGATTCCATGGACGCATTCCTCCGGGCCGTGTCAGAATGACCTGTCGGATAGTCGCGGGTCCCGGTATTGAGGAAACTTTCAGGAAACTGCGAAAAAAAGATCCGGCACGATTCGAACAGATCGGAAAGAAACTCCGTGAACTGGGAGACAACCCGGATATCGGAAAACCGCTCCACCGCCCCCTGCAGGGACTGCGCCGTATCCACATCGGCCACTTTGTTCTTGTCTATAAATTCGAAACAAAAAAAGAGCAGATAATTCTCGTGGATTTTTCCCATCACGATCAGGTATATTGAGTTTCAGCAGGATTTCAGTCGGTTTGTGATTTCAGCGTATTTCAATCTATTAGAGGTAAATTTCCAGTATCTTTCCTTGTTTGTGAGCTGGCGGAGGACGAGCACGCGAACTCCGCATGAAGTGCGGCTTCATCCTGATCCGATGAAGAGCTTGGGAACACTCAGTGGATCCTTGCGAGGGAGGCGGCCGTTCCCTCCGCCCGGCCGCCAAGAAAACCATGGGGGTTTGGCCACACCCTATTCCATCAGATATCTTTACGGATCGTCCCGAGTTCCGAAGCATTGAAGAAACACAAACGGGACGAACGAGGATCAAGGATATTTCCCAAAACACTATTTTTAACCAGACCGCCAAGTTAGGTACAGGATAATGCAGCCCGATACCGATATCTATGATGTCCTTGTCCGGAAACGGACGGAGATCCTCTCCCTTGCAGAACGGAGGGGGGCGAAAAATATCCGTATCTTCGGATCTGTCGCACGAAAAGAAGCCCGGGCAGACAGCGATATCGATCTCCTGATTGATTTGGATCCGGACCGGAGCCTCCTTGATGTCGGGGGCCTCGCCATGGATCTCACGCAATTACTCAATCATCCGGTTGATGTGGTTACGGAAGCAGGACTCCGGGACCGGATCCGGGCCCGGGTTTTGCAGGAAGCACGAGCGTTATGAGGGATGACCGGGAACGGGTGCTGGACATCCTTGAGGCAATCGAACGTATCCGTGAAGTGGGTGAGAAAAGTCGGGTTTTTTAATCAGGATGAAATGGCCCAGGTCTGGGTGATTCATCATCTTGAAATCCTTGGAGAGGCGGCAAGAGGTATCTCACCCGAATTCCGGAAAGGACATCCTGACATTACATGGTCTGATATTATCGGTATGCGGAATGTCCTTGTTCACCATTATTTCGGGATTGACCGGGATGCTGTCTGGAAGGTTGTCGAACACGATCTTCCGATACTTTATGCTAAGTTTTCACGACAGGTTCAGGATTAGGGATTCTTTTCCAGGATCCTGAGAGTTTTCCATGCAGTCTCTTTTTCGTGAGCGGGCGGAGGGACGAGCACGCGAACTCCGCACGAAGTGCGGTCTCATACGAATCCGATGAAGATCTCGTGAAAACTCAGCGGATTATTGTGTAGGAGGCGGCCGTGGTCG
>JBDKRP010000142.1:0-9158 GCA_039683275.1 Methanoregulaceae archaeon
TTGCCCAGAAGGAGTTCGGCGGGGTTCCGGACTGCCCGGTCGACCCGGCGACGCTGACCGGGATCGAAACGTGCCTCGCTTCCGTTGACGCTGCCATGCAGGAGTACGATTTCAAGACTGCGGTCGACGCGATCCTCCTCCTTGCCGGCTACGGGAACAATTACATCCAGACAAGCGCCCCCTGGAAACTCGTGAAGACCGACCGGGATGCGGCCGCCCGGGTCATCCGAAACTGTCTCCAGGTCGCCCATGCCCTCGCCCTCCTCATTGAGCCTGTGATGCCGGGGAAGGCCCAGGGCATCTGGGAGATGCTGGGGAACACGGATCGGGTCGAGACCCACCGGATTGATGCGGCGATTGTCCCTATAGATATCCGCTCCCTCCCGGCCCCGAAACCGCTCTTTGAGAAGATCGATGACACGCTCATTGCGTCCCTTGAAGCCCTCCTCAAAAAGCGGGTCGAAGCCGCCGAGATGAAAGCAGCACGGGAAACGATACCCATGATTACCATCGAAGACTTTGCAAGGATGGATATCAGGACCGGAAAAGTCCTGGCCGCTGAAGCCGTGCCGAAATCCGCGAAGCTCCTTAAACTTTCCGTGGATATCGGGGGAGAAGCACGGCAGATCGTCTCCGGGATCGCCCAGTTCTACACGCCGGAAGAACTCGTAGGGAAAGAGGTCGTCGTCCTCGCGAACCTCAAGCCCGCGAAGATCTTCGGTATCGAGAGCAACGGTATGATCCTCGCAGCCGGGGATGCAGCGTCGCTCCTCATGCCCTTAAAAACGGTTGAACCGGGAACTAAGATCCGGTAATCCGGCCATTTCCCCTTTTTACCGATCCGGTGCCGGTTGCAGACAGGCATCTTAACCCGGGAATCTGCGGTTTTATTCCGGTTACGGTACGATATGACCGGATTAACCCCGCAAAAAAAGAAAAACGGGAACTTACGGTTCCTTGACCGACTCGTTTACGGCCTCGCGCCAGTATTCGAGCCTGCTTGCGTATTTCAGGTATCCTACCAGGAGGACCACGCAGAATATGGCAGACGCTATCGCAAAGTAGACGTTCGTGATATTCACCGGGAACTGGATATACTTTGCAAGGAAGATGAACGCGGTTATCAGGAATGCGATAAGCCCGTTTACGGCGGTCTGCTTCAGCATCATGAACCGTTCGTACTGCTGGTATTCCGTACGGGTGGACTTTCTCAGGAACGGGATAAGCCCGTGCTTGTAATAATCCATGTCATTGAGATAGTGGACCCCGCTGAACGGCGTAGTCAGTCCGATTGCCTCGGCAAAACACCCTATGGCAAACCCGACCAGGTACGCAAGAGCCGCACCGATGACAAAGAAGATCCCGGTCATGGACATGAGCCGGGAGATGAGCGATTCAAAGTCCGATAGCCCGGGCGTCACGAAGAAGTAGAGCGAGATGAGGATGATGACCCCGGGGAGGAAGTACGAGAGAATATCCCGGAGGATGAAGGTATTATAGAGCGTCAAAACGCTGTCGGCCTGTTCCGGCATGGAAATCCCTACGTTCTATCTGGCAGGGTGAATTGAAAACTGTTTCCTTTTTTATGTCTCCCAAAAGGAAATCGGGCAATCCGCTGGCTTGTGTCAGGCAGAAACCTGTTTCAGCGCGGATTCGATGGCCTCCCGGACATTGGGTGCCTGCTCGCTTTCCCGGGCCCGGGTAAGCGCATCCTTTGCCTTCCCTCCCCCGATCAGACCCAGCGAGCTTGCGGCACTCGACCGGACAAAAGTGTTCTCGTCTTTCAGGAGCACGATGAGAAACGGAATTGCATATTCGTTCCGGATCTGCCCGAGCGCTTTTGCCGCCATGTACCTCACATGGTCCCGCTCGTCGTTCAGGGACGCAACGAGAGGTTCAATGGAACGTTCGTCCCGGATCTGCCCGAGGGCCTCTGCTGCCCGGTACCGGGTCTGCCAGACATGGTCCCGGAGCAGGGTAACGAGGGGCACGACCGAGGCTTTCCCGAGCTGGGCAAGGGCGATTGCAGCCTGTTCCCGGACCGCTTTCTCCCGGTCCTTCAGGGCGCAGACCAGGTAGGGGATAGCGTCATGGTTCCCGGATATCCCGAGGAGGTACGCGCTGTGCCTGCGGACCTGCGGTTCCGGACTCTCAAGAAGGGATCCGGTCAATCCGTCAAAACCATCCTTCTCCAGTTGGGCGAGTGCCTTCTCATCATCGGTAAGGGGTGTTGTAGTTTCTTCAGTCATACCTTCACCAGGGTCCCGTATCGGGAAACGGGAGTTGTCAGGGAGACATTCGCGTTCATTCCTCATGTATCCAGCGATCCCGTATTGCATCGGGCTGACCGGGAACCCGGATAACTTCAAAAAAAATCGCAGTTTACCATGAATTTAACATATCCGGGGTCCAGTAGTGGATTATGCAGAAAACGCATTATATCGTCCTGGGGGCGCTCATCCTTATCGCCCTCTGTATCGGGTTCGCCGGCTGTGCTTCGCTCGGCCACGCGGCAACCCAGTCGGCAAGGGCGGAGGCCCCCTCCTACCCGTCAGCTGCCGATGCCAAGGTAAGCTACTCCGGAAACGGTGCAGCCTTTATCGGGGAGCAGGGACTCGCGATGCCGGCCCCGACATCAGCTCCGACATCGGCACCCTATTCCCCCGACAGTTACACCGGAACCGATCAGAAAATTATCCGGACCGCGTACGTCACTATCGAAGTTACGAATGTTTCCGGAACGATGGAAACCCTCAAAACCCTCGCAACTGCCGGGGGCGGGTACCTTTCCTCCTCCAGCATCAACCGGGGAAGCTCAGACCGGATGTATGCTTCAGTTGTAATGCGGATTCCTGCTGCCGGATTCGAACAGGTAATGACCCAGCTCAAATCCGTGGGCACGGTTACCTCGTCCCAGATTTCGGCAGATGACGTCACCGAAGAGTACGTGGATCTGAATGCGCAGAAGACCGCACTCACGAACGAGCTGGACCAGTTCAACAAGATCCTCGCCAAAGCGACAACGGTCGAGGATACGCTGAAAGTCCAGGTCGAGATTGGGAAAGTCCAGACTAACCTCGACCGGATCGAAGGCAGGCTGAAATACCTCAACAACCGGATCGATTTCTCGACGATCACGGTCAATCTCCAGGAACCGGAACCTATCGGAAGCGGTGTCACCCATGACTTCAATTCAGTCATCAACGAGGGGATAGCAGGATTTCTGGGTATGATTGACTCCCTGATTATCATTGCGTTCGCAGTCCTGCCGCTCGTAGTTATCGGTGGAATTGTCTACCTGGTTTACCGCTGGCACAAGAGCCGGAAAGGCGCCGTACCGCCCGATTCTGCTGACGTGGTGTCTCCTCCCGAACAGAAATAAGAAGAAAAATAAGCCTTTTTTTTGGTTTTCCGGATTCCCCAGGTTCAGGTCTTCCTCACATATCGGATTTCCGGGTCCGTTCACCAGCCGCGATACCCTAAGGATCAGACCGGTGACAAGAAGGAGCGATAACCCGATAACCAGGAGAATGGGGTGGTTCTCTTTCCGGGTCACCTTCCTGCCAGGGCACTGAGATAGTCGCAGATTATCTGAAAAAGGTACGAAAGCGTTTCAACTCAGATCTTTCTCCCTTCAAGGATCGTACGGATGGCTACCAGTTCCTGGAGGATGCGTTCGTCCGATCCTGCTGCCTGGACAGCAGGTGAGGTGCCCGGGTGGTTTCCGGTCCCGTCATCACTCCGGCAGCTCTTCCTGACCCGGTCCCTGATGAGTTCCCGCAGTTCTTCCGCTTTCTCGATTGCCTCGATCCGGATCTCCGGGACAGCCTGTCCTGAATAACCGGCAGTCTGGATCGCAAGCGTTGAGATTCCCAGGTAACGCATTACGGGTCCCTGGACGAGATCGAGGTTTGTTATCCGGTTGTACGGAACGATCCCGGTCCTCCGGAACCAGACCCCCCGTTTCCAGGTAATCTCGTCAACCCGGAGTTCATACACCATGCTCTCGTAATACAGCCGCGTCCAGACAAGGAAGATGATGCTCACGATAATTATGAGGGCGCCGATCACCCCGATAACGAGGCCATTCATCTCGCTCGCAGAAGCTGCAGGCAGGAATGCAACGAGGACAAGGAACAGGATGAGGATCAGGTAGTCTATCTGGAACCACCGGACAAACGATTCCGCAGGCCGGAATGGTTTGCCTATCGTGAAGTCAGGATCCGGGGACATACTAACCAATGGGTTTCCGGAGAAATAAGTTCTGCCAAAAAAGAGAATTGCGGAAATCGGGGATGATCCGGTTACACGGTTGCCGTGATATTGACGACTCCCCCGGTATCCGTAGTCGTTCCTTCCTTGAGGATTGTGCCATCCTTGTATATCCTGACGGTCAGGGTATGGCCTTTCGTAGAGGAATCCGCTTTCTTGAATCCCGCGGACACGGTCCCGGTCGCATCTGAAATTTCATAATATTTCGTTGCAGAGCCCGATACCGATACCTCGTTACCCGTGGTCCCGTAAAGTCCCGTGAACTTCCCCAGATAATCTGCATAGACATAGACCCCTGTCGAGGGAGCAGATTCATTGCTTGAGACAGATATTCCTCCTGAACTGGATGTTGCAGTTGAAGTACTTGTTGTTGTACTTGTCGAGGAACTGCCAGAACTACCCGAGGATGCGGTTGTTGCGGTAGGAGTTGCGGTTGCTGCCGATGTTGCGGAAGTACCGGATCCCGAGGATGTTGTTGCACTCCCTCCCTCTGAAGTACTCCCGGAAAAGAGGCTTCCGCCGAACATTACTATTCCGATAACAGCCGCTACAACGAGAACCGCTGCAACAATTCCGATAATGACCTTTTTCGGGGGCCTGCGTCTCCCTCCCGGCAGCGGCTCGGCAACCGGTCCCGGGGTGGGGGCGAGGGGCCTCTCCTTCTTTACCGGCTTCTCTTTCGGGGCCTTCTTCCTGCCGGATTTCAGGAACGAAAAACCCGGGAGAAGGGATCTTTTCTTTTTCACAGGCGCTGACTCGGGCAGGGAAAAGAGTCCCTTCTGCCGGACCGGTTCAACCGGGAAATTTTTCAGATCGAATTCCGGTTTCGGGGCGGGTGGTTCTGCCGGGGCACGATATTGTTCCGGGGGTGCCTGGTAGGCAGGGGCAGATGCTGGCAGGTGCCCGCCTGGTCCTGAGGCCGAATACTCTGTTACGGTTTTCTCCGGGTCCGTTATCGGGACTGAACTTGGGGCAACAACCCGTGAACCGCACTGGTTACAGAAGATCGAGCCCACCGGAAGCCGGTTCCCGCACTTGTTGCAGAAAAACCAGTTTCCGGGAGGAGGATTTGCCTGGGCCGGGGCTGCTTCGGGAACCGCAGAGGGGATGGTACAGGGTTCCCGCACGGAGGGAGCCGCAGATTGTGGGGGCACCTCGTAATCTTCAAGTGAGGGCCCGGGAGGGACAGATCGTTCCGTAGCGGGGGCTCTTCCCGTAAGATCCTCGTTTGATATTCCATTATTGCGGAACGTCAGGGACTCCCCGTGTTCTTTCTTTGCCCTTCCCGGCGTGTTGAATTGCAGGTCTCCCTTTGAGACTCTTGCCGGCGGCTCCCTGTGGATATGGATGCCATCATGAAAAGTCGGCTTCTCGTTCGGGATTTTCTCCCGCCGATCTTTTGTTTCCGATCCCCGTTCACGCGGTGCAGGGCCGGATCTCTTTTCTGACATCCGCATCACCCAGCGATCCCGCTCATTATGCCTGGCTTTGTCATCGGTCCTTGGGAATGTGATTATCATCCGCTTGCTATCCCCGTCCGGGGAATAGACCGAAAGAAGGAGAAACGGTTCACGGTTCTCATTCTCGCCCGGCACGGCTGATTCTATCGTATCGAGGGGGATATCTTTCTGGGGGAGGGAACTGTTCCCTGCGGGTCTCAGGATAACGCGTTCCGAGGTCAGGAATGCATCAAAAGGTACTTTCTTGATCTGGACACCCGGAGATTTGATAAGTCCCCTTTCACCGGATTTCAGTTCGGGAAGGTCCATGGTATCATCTCATAAATTATTGTACTTTGTACTCTGGGTAACATTTTGACGTGCGATTATAATTTTTTTGTGATAACTCCGGAAGGCTCTCTTTCAGGACTGACAATGATGAAAGCGGCAGGAGATGGTTTTCCGGACCATGCCCCGGTTATTTCTCGAACGCGACACTTTCCGGGATTGCGCCGTGGGTTGCAAGGATCTGCCGGAGGATCAGGGATTCAAACATCTGCTTCTTGACCTCGGTCGAAAGGGAGATTCCGGAAACTGCGCAGGAAGGATCATCCGATGCACAGACTCCCTGTTCTCCCATCAGGCCCGAATCAAAAATATTCTTGATGATATGGTTCTGGATCATGACGATCTCGCTCATCAGCTCCTGGTCCTGCTTTCGTGATGACGAGAATGAGAATCGTATTACATCTTCCAGGGGATGCGAGACTCCTTCGGTAAGGAGTTTCAGGGTACACTCGAATTCATACTGGTCATTCCCGGCTTTTTTCAGGTTTGAATGTTCTATCGTAAGCATCATGATACGATCGATGGGTATCAGGTGGATACGCCGGTCTTTATCCAGCATGGCAATACTCGTAACCAGCACGGTTTTCGCCTCATGAAGATATCATCGCCCAGCTATATAAACCGGCCAGACCTGGGAGTGGGATATTTATCCAAAAATGAGGGTCACGGATTGTCCCGAACCATAGGTTAATGGACCGGGTCACAGATTCTCCCCCGGGGAGAATGGGAAAATGCACAGAAAAATGGTTGGGACGGGTGCCGGGATCGTGATCCTGGTACTTGCCGTGGTTGTCCTGGTAACTACCGGTCCTCCGGCAGCCGCCCCTGTCCCAAAAATGGCAGCGGCAGGATTGCCCGCCCTTTCGGTTCCTGATGGTTTTACCCTGAACATCTTCTCTGCGGACGTTCCCGGGGCACGGTCTCTGTCCCACGGGACAAACGGGACCGTTTTCGTCGGTACCCGTGACAGGGGGAATGTCTATGCCCTCCGTGATACGGATGGGGACGGAAAAGCGGATCGTACCTGGACGATTGCTGCGAATCTCTTCATGCCGAACGGTGTTGCATTCCGCAACGGGTCGCTCTATGTGGCCGAGGTCAACCGTATCCTGCGGTTTGATGATATCGAAAACAATCTGGATAACCCGCTTCCTCCGGTCACGGTCTTTTCCGCACTTCCCTCCGATACGTATCATGGCTGGAAATTTATCCGGTTCGGGCCGGATGGACGGCTCTACGTCCCGATCGGGATGCCGTGCAACATCTGCGATCCTCCCGGCGAATGGTATGGCACGATACTCCGGATATATCCTGGTGGTTCCGGCCCTGAAATCTTTGCAAGTGGAATCAGAAACTCGGTGGGATTCGACTGGGATCCCCGGACCGGGGATCTCTGGTTCACGGACAACGGACGGGATTGGCTCGGCGACGACCTGCCGCCCGATGAACTGAACCATGCGCCCTCTGCCGGCATGAATTTCGGGTTTCCGGATTACTACGGGAAATGCACGGAAAACCCGGAATATGCAGGAAAGCAGCATCCTGCGAACTGTACCCCGACAGCGTTTGAACTTCCCGCCCATGTTGCATCTCTCGGGATGCGGTTTTACACAGGCAGCATGTTTCCGGAAGATTACCGGAATGAGATATTCATTGCCGAACATGGGTCCTGGAACCGGGCGGCCCCGATCGGGTACCAGGTAATCCTGGTAACCCTGGTGAACGGGACTCCGGTCTCGGAAAAACCGTTTGTCACCGGGTTCCTGACCCAAGATGGCACGGTCCTTGGCCGGCCTGTTGATGTTGAGGTCCTGCCGGACGGATCCCTGCTGATATCTGACGACTTATCGGGAAAGATTTACCGGGTCACGTACACCCCCGGAGTCGGAAATGCAGGCTGATCGTTCATAAAAAATTATTTTTTCCGGGACGTGGCCAGAGTTCCGATGGACAATGCGGCAATTGCCGCTATCGTTATCCCGGTGTCAAAACCGGAGGTCTTCCCGGTCGTGGGAATTTCCGGGATACCCCCGGTGGCTGAAGCCACGGCGGGAATCGTTCCTGTTGGAATCTCCGACTGTGTCTCATTCAGCGGGGTTGTCGTCGTTCCGCTTTTCAGGTATGCGATTGCGAAATACGAGAATCCACGGGTTTCCGCCTGGTACGTGACGAATGCATCGTTTTCACTGATTATCCGGGTTACGAGGGAAACCCAGCCGCCATCAGAATACCGCATCAGGACGATATCGTTTTCCGTGTATCCCCGTTCGGCAAGCCAGCTCTTCTGGACCGTGAAGGTGATAAGTGCGTTCGAGATCTGTGTGTAATAAGCGGGTGTTACTTCAATATACTGGTAAACGTCAGTGGCGGGCGAGGGGATTGAAGCGGGAAGTGCTGGTTGTGTTGTGGCGGTCACGGCAAGGTTTGTCAGTCCGACTCCGGTAACTTTAGCGGTATTCATTGCCGAATTTCCCCCGATTGGTGCCGATACGGTCATCGTTCCGGAAGACCCTGCTCCGGAATATCCCGTACTGCTCCCCCCACCGCCTCCCCCTCCTCCCCCGGAACCGCCCCCGGAGCCTCCGCCGCCTCCTGTAACGGATGACTTGTCAAAGTCAAATTTACTGAAGTGAAGCACAGGAAGGGAAATGTTTCCGGATCCTACTGAAACGTCCCGGCTCGCATCGACGAAACCGTTTCTCGTGATCCATGCCCCGTTGTTATACAGGACTGTAGCCGTTCCCGCGTCGGTAGTCGCAGTGATCTTGATATCCGCCCCGGATGAGAAGGCAAAACCTGTCGGGTATACCGTCAGCGTTGCTGATTTGTTGAATGCCTGGAGATCTGAGTTTGCTACCGTCAGGTTGACGCTGTTTCCCGCTGCGGCCATGTTGAGGTTCGCGCCTAACACAGCGAGGCCGTTCCCGATACCGGAAGCCGTAAGATCCAGATCCTGGTTATAACTGATATTCCCGAGCAGTGCGTGAGACGTTGCATTCTCGATAACAAAGGTGAGGTTCGGGACTGCCCTGAAATCAGCAATTGTGCTCCAGTCGGTAGTCTGGGTACTGTTGAAATTCTCCCCGACGAGGGAATAGA
>JBDKRP010000143.1:0-3014 GCA_039683275.1 Methanoregulaceae archaeon
GACGTGACAAGGTCGAGCGGCCAGATGAACCGGCGGCCTGCCGCTCCCCTGGGTGGGCCGGTCGTCACCAGGTACCGGATGGCTTTTCTCTGCTCTTCGGTTGCCTGCTCGGGCTTGTACCATTTCACCGCGTACTTCCCGTGATCGGCTTCTGCAAGGTAGACTTCGCCCTGCGTCCCTTCGCCGAGTTTCCGGATAATCCGTAACGGGAGACCGAGCGTCTCTGCCGTGAGCCGCTGGTTTACTGCAAGCGGCATATCAGGCATCCTCCTCATCCCAGATGGAGCCCATGCCGCGATCCGGTTCTTCTTCAGCGGGAGGAGTTTCCGGCGCCGGAACATCAGGAGCAGCGGGAACCGGATCTGAAGCAGAAACCGGATCTGAATCCGGGGCAGGAACCGGATCCGGCGCCGGGTTTATCCGGACAAGGGCGAGCGTCATATCGTCGCCGCTCCCGGTTTGGGAGTACCGGTCCAGCCAGGCAGGGACCTGCCCTGCAATCTCCCCGACACCGAAATTACGGATCCGGTCCAGGAGGCTCCCGACAAAACGGGAATATTCGTTTCCTTCGGTTTCGTCCGTGTCCCCGTCGCCAAATGAGTCCGGGAGACCGTCCGTCGCAAGAACAAGTGCGGCTCCTTCGGCCCGGTCCCAGGCCCCGGTCTGCCAGAGCAGGTGGGCGTCCCGTGCGGAGAGGGAATGGGTCGCTTTCCCGACGATGGCCGGATCCGGCCGGAAGGGAGCGATGATCTCGCCGGACGGCCGGACGATCCGGACTGCACCGTCCCCGATCTGGCCGAGAAGGATCTCGTCTTCGGTGACAAGGGCCGCAATGAGCGTTGTCCCGTACCGGATGCAGGGTGCAAAATCCTCTGTCCCGGCGTCTTCCTCAGCGGGTTCTCCCCGGGCTGCCTGGTCCTCCGCGACATACGAACGCCACCTGCGGGTGACCCTCCGGGGAAAATCGGCCCGGAACCCGGACCTGATCCTGGCCGGGGAGTCCGCGTGGGCGTAGGCCTGGAAGAACGCGATGAGTTCGTCCAGCCCGGCCCGGACCGCGAGTCCTGCACCGGTCCCGGACCGGTCGTACCGGGGATCGCCGTGGCCGTCCGCGACCGCGACCGCGATGCAGGGCCGGGCGGCAATCGTTCCTGACCAGGTGGCAAACGCATCCTGGCAGGGGGTCCCGGTCTTTTCGTGCTGCGCTCCCCTGCGGCTTGCCCCGAAAGCCCAGCCAAGGGTCGCCGCCCCGGTAAAAAGGAAGTCGTTCCCGCCCGTCATAGGATCAGAAGAGGTCCGTGCTGGAGGTGATGACCGGCGGGGGCGACTCGATTGCTACGTTCGATTCTTCGGCTGCTCCCGCATCCCGGCTCCGTCCCCGGGAGGAGGCGACGGATGCCGAGACCGAGGCCCACTTGATGTACCCGAGAAGCTCTTCGGGCGTGTGGGCCTTGAGGAGGCCGACATTCTTCTGGTTCGCGAACTTGAGGAGTTCGGTCTCGTTATAATCGGATTCGTCCCCGATGGCGATTGCCAGCCGGACCGCTTTTATGCCCCAGGGAAGTCTGTTCAGTTCCGCGATTGCCCCGTCGTATTCTTCGGAAGGATCGGTGCAGAACCCGTCCGAGATGAGGATGCAGACCGGGGGGAGGCCGCGCCGGGGCATCTTCTCTATCGAGAGTTCGCCTGCAAGGAGCCGGAGGGCTTTTGCGGTAGAGGTCAGCCCCTCCGTTTCGAGTTCGGTCCAGGTGAAGTCGTCGATCCCGACCGGCTCCGGGCCGATATGCCACGCGGCATCGTCCGAGAACCGGATGGCCCGCATCACGATCTCGACCTGCGGGTAGGAGGCGACGGCTTTCCTGATCTCCGGGACCGCCTCCCGGATGGCCTGGTTCAGCGCCGCGATCTTCTTGCCCCGCATGGACTCGCTGCAGTCCGCAAGCCAGAAGAAGTGGAGTTTTTTCCTTGCTACCTGCCCGTCAGGAATCGGTATCTCGTCCGGTATCGTTTCGCCTCCCTCGTTCTCATAGTGTGTCGGCGGGAGGGAATATAAGGATTGAGGGGGAATCGCGGAGTTCGGGAGATATCAGATTCGATTTTCCCGTATGAATAACTAATACTTTGAAAAATACTACTTCTCTTCAAAACATTTTTTACATAAATTTATTTTTTTCAAAATTCCGGTTTTTTTAACACAGGAGAGGCAACCAGTAATTCCGCATTTCTCACAAGTATGCAGATTGACTTTGCCAACGATTTTTTTACAGATCGGGCATTCCCTTACACAATTCTTACAAACAAATGATAGAGAATCGCCAGGTAGTTGAATTGCATCATCTTTACAGAAATGTTGTCCACATGAACTGCATATGACAGAATGATCTTTGCAAATCCACCTCTTACAGATGGGACATTGATCAATATGCTCTTCACAAAATGCTTTCCCGCATACTTCGCAGACTGCAGTCGTTTTCTTTTTTACAGATAATGCACCCAACTTGAAATGTAAGGGACAATATTGAATCGTATCTTCAAGAACTGTACCTGAGTGAGCTAGGAGTTCGCGAGTGAACTTTGTCCCGAATGAGGAAAAGTGGATTAGCCATTTTGGAACGTAAATGAGTTCTCCACCTATTAGCTGAATGTGTTTGTCGGTTGGGACGAAATGCATCGATTCATAATAGGGAATTCCATTGGTATTTTCGCATTCATATTGAATTTGGTGGGTATTCTTTTTGACAATGTAATCTTTGGCAGTTCGCCCGGCTCCTTGTTTCGTATAAATTTCTTTTAATTTGCTCACTTCGTAATCCTGTCCAATTGTGAGAGAAAATGCGGCTGCCGGTTGGGAGGAAGAGATTTCCCGAATGATTTTGTTTATATTCGCATTTTCCTGTTTCCTTTCCGATGAGGAAATGGATTTCCATGTTCTGGATAATTCTTCATATTCATTTCTGATGAGTGGATTGATGACATCGCCATCCAGCAAATCTACGACAACCGTCCCTTTGTCC